>JBJKTB010000491.1:0-5454 GCA_046703345.1 Ignavibacteriaceae bacterium | reverse complement strand
ATGGGCACTGCGGTAAAGACTTTCAGTATATGCAACATCAAAGAATTCCCCGGTGATTCAAACCATGTTCAAATATTAGATCAAAAAAATCTTTTCCTTCAAAATTTTGGGAAGAGCAAGAGTTATGATCTGCGGGTAAGCGGCGTTTTGGGAAACGGTTATGTTAACTTTATACATAAAGCTTTACAGTTGCCGGCAAACTCATCGCAATTAATAGAGCCCGCGTGGGGCAATCCCTCAGACAATCAAATAAAAATTTTAATTGACGACGGCAACAAAGGGGCCTACGATGATACAATGCTTGTATCGAACGAAGTCACGGATGTGAAAAACATAAACTCTTCATCCGTGCCGAAAGATTTTAAGTTATTACAAAATTATCCGAATCCTTTTAACCCTGTTACGACTATCAAATATCAAATTCCCAGAAACGAGTTTGTAACACTTAAAGTATATAACATCCTTGGAGAGTTAGTAAAGACATTAGTAAATGGAAGGAGAATTGCCGGCTCATATTCGGTCCAATTTAACGGAAGTAATTTCAGCAGCGGCGTTTATTTTTATGTGCTTCATGCGGGCCGATTTAGAAGCGTAAAGAAATTTGTGCTGCTTCAATAAGATTTGACGCAATTAAATACCGGGAGAAAAAATGATGTTAAAATTTAAAAACATAATTTTTACAGCGGCGGTTATTGCCGCAATAATCCTTTTCGCTGGCTCCGCATTTGCCCAAAATAATTTCGTCGGCAAGCTGAAAATGAAAGTCAGTAACGGCAAGCAGAAAGCAACTTACATTACTTATTATTTTCAAAACGGTAAAATGCGGGCAGATCTTCCCGAATCTGCAATGGGCGGTAAAACGTATATGATCTTAAGGGACAAATCAATGTACGTTGTAATCCCTTCGCAGAAAATGTACATGAAATATTCAGGAAGTTATGATAAGCTTATGAATACCAAATTCCCTATGGAAGCCGATTCTTCGACAGGAGATAGCAAAGGGCAAAAAGCTGATTGGAAACATATCTGGAAAAAAGGGAAAACCGGTAATACCAAATCCATCTTGGGATATAATTGCGTCGAGTACGTCTTTCAGAACGACGGCGGAGGCTCAATGCATTTTTGGGTAACAAAAGAATTGGGAAACCTATCGTTAATGCAAAATCCGATGAGCCCTAATCCAATGTTAAATTTAATCAATAAAATGGGCGGCTTTTTCCCTTTATTAACCGTCGATTACGGTGCTAACGGGAAAATCGTGTCGAAGATTGAGGTTGTGCAAATTAAAAAACAAAAACTTGACGAAGTACTATTTGCTTTACCTGCCGGTTTTAAGGAAATGAAACTGCCCGGAATAAACTAGATTTTTTACATGAAAATATTAACGAGGACTTAACTATAATCGAAATGTGAAGGAGATCAAAATTGAATTGCATAAATTACATAAAGACAGTAACAACGCTCTCAACTGTTACCCTTTTTCTATTTGTTTCTCTGTTCTTGATTTTTGAGGGATGCAGCAAAAAGAACAGTAACCCGGTTAACAGCGCGGCAAACGGCAGCTCTCAAATAAGTTTTACTTTAAATGGGGGAACGTACAATAATCAGAGTTTTAATATAACATCTAACGCAGCGTCGGCGGCATCGTATGTTCCGCCCTCAAATTACACCATAGGAGCTATAAGCGGAAACCAGGGCAGTACTTCGGTTTCTATACTTATGTATATTCCGGGCAGCGGAACCGGAACTTTCCCATGGGATACGACTTCGGTAACGACATACGGAATAGCATTAACGATGGGTAATTCCACTTATGCCAGCCTGCCGGGCAGCGGATCAACAACGGTAACCGAGTACGGCAGTGTCGGCTCTCTCATAAAAGGAAATTTCTCCGGCAAACTCATCGAATTCTCAGGCTCTTCTATAGATACTGTAGAGGTTTCAAACGGCAGTTTTTCAATGGTTAGAGGAACCGACACTAATTCTCAGTAGTAATAGAAAGTGATTTTTAGCGACTTCGTTATCTCAAGCTGAGAAATTTTAAAATATTTAAAAATTTTTGATATTAAAACTATCGGCGAAAGAATAAAGCTGCACTCTACTACCCGTTTACGGGTGTTTCTAAGCTCCTTTCATGAGTTTCTAAGCATATTTCCAAATCATGAAGCCTGCTTAGAAAGACCGGAAATGTCTTTAGAAACTCAAGCTATATCCTTAGAAACAGCTGAAACGGCCTTATAAACTCCAGCTATATCCTTAAAAACAGCTGAAACAGACTTAGAGACACCGGAATTCATCATAGAGAGTAAGGATGTTATCTTAGAAAGTCCTGAAGCAGGCTTATAAGAACATGAAATGGGGGGCAACCTTGAAGGATGCTTTTTCAAAGCTTCGAGGCTGCATAGATAATAATTTCATCCAAAGATTCATCAATCGGTTTCTGTTTGATCCCAAACGACCGAAGCTAGCCGGTATGCATCGACACGTCAGCTACGCGCGGATAATCGGGAAGGTCATCCATAGATATTTTTTCAATGAGGCTTTTATCGAAGCCCGCGATGTTACAGAGCCTTTCGCCAAGCTCTAGCCTGCTTACTCTTTCAATTCCGCCGAAGTTTATTATTTCTTGTCTAACGTCCGAACGAACAAGATCATTTATTATTCTTGCCGCTTCAAATGAAGACAGCGGCGTTCTGTACTGATCGGTGAAAAGCTTAACCTTCCTTCCGGCTTTTAAATTATGATAGACTGAACTGAAATGATTTTCCGCTTCGTTCATCGCGATGCCGTATAAAGTTGCGGTTCGAAGTATGATGTAATCATCAAAAGTTTCGGTGATCTTAACTTCTCCCTCTAGTTTTGTTGCCGCGTAAAGAGAAGCCGGCATAAGCCGAGAGTCTTCTTTCAGCATCGATCCGCAGCTGCCGGCGTATACAAGATCGGTGGATGTGTAGATTAATCGCGACTTGTATTTTTCGCAAAGCCGCGCAATGTGAAGCGTGGCATTGACGTTAGTATTGTAAATTAATTCTTTCGCTGTGCTGTGTACCGCTACCGGCGAAGAAATTGCCGCCGTATGCACTGTTATTTGAGGTTTGAATGTTTCAAATAAATTATCAAGAAGAGAATAGTTCATAATGTCAGTTTGCGCCGACTTAAACAGGCCGCAGTTTCCTTTATGATTATTGAATAAAGTCAATATATCGTTTTCTTTTGCGATTTCCTGATTAAGATACTGCCCGAGAAATCCGCTGCCGCCGGTTATCAATACTCTTAAGGAAGGCATATCTTGCCTAGTATAGTTGGTTTTACGGCGCCGGTTACGCGGGGGATATTTGATGGGTTGCCGCTGAGGGTTTCATTAGCAAGCACCGCGAAGCATACGGCTTCCTTTGCATCCGGAGAGACGCCGAGATCTTTAACGTTTTTAACATTTACCGATTTGCCGAAATATCCTCGAAGCGATCTCATGAGAAACAAATTTCTAGCTCCGCCGCCGCTTACGAAAAGCTCATCAATTATTGTTTCCGGCCTGATAAATCTTTCGTAATTGCGGAATACTCCGTAAGCTGTAAACGCGGCAACTGTCGCTAGCCAGTCGCCGCCAGAAACATTTTTATATTTGCGGAAAAAAGGAGATAGAAATTCCCTGCCGTAATATTCTCTTCCGGTTGATTTAGGAGCAACTTTATCGATAAAGGTATCTTTTCTAATGAGATCATTCAGAAGGTTAGAATTTACTTTTCCGGAGAGGGCAAGCTTACCTCCTTTATCAAAGTTTACGTTGAAGAATTTTTGAGCCGTAATATCAATCATCATATTGCCGGGACCCGTATCGAAAGCGAGAACATCGGCAGATGTTCCCTTTTTATTAAGCACCGTGATGTTGGAAATTCCGCCGATATTAAGCAGCGCCCTGTTCTTCATTTTAGAGTGAAACATTATAAAATCGAAATAAGGGACGAGGGGAGCGCCTTCTCCGCCGAGCGCAACGTCGCCCGTTCTGAAGTCGCCGATAACCGGAATACCGGTTTTCTTCGCGATGACTGAAGGATCGCCTATCTGAAGCGTAGAGCCGAACTCGTATCCGTAGTATTTCTTCTTCTGCGGAAGGTGGTGAATCGTCTGTCCGTGCGAGCCGATTAGATCGACATTCTTTATATCGAACTTTGATTTTTTACAAAGCGCGAAAACCGCGTCGGCATAGATAAGGGAAATAAGAAAATTCAGCCGGCAGATATCAGATACGTTTCCTTTATTTACTGATGAATTTTCAAGAAGAAGTTCCTTCAATCCGACGGGGAAGGGATAAGTTATAAATCCGATTTGCGTAACTCTTGTATTTACGCCGCTGCCTTTTATTTTAGTAAGTACGGCGTCAATGCCGTCGAGCGAAGTGCCGGACATGAGTCCGATTATGTGCTTATTTTTCTTTGCGGCCTGTTTTGCCAATAATTTTATGTCCATATCTCAAATATAAAGAATCATCCGAAAAAAAATCTTTGTGAATCCTAGCGGTACTTAGAGATGTCTGGTGACCTTTTCATCATTCCGTTACACAAAGATAAAATAAAAGATAAAAGCAGGCGCTCTTTAGGTCTGAAGTTTTAAAATAAAAGCATTATAATTATAACTTCAAATTTGTATATTTGCATCAATTCACATTAACCAAAACCTTCACTAACATATGAAAAAACTACTTACTCTTATGCTTTCATTAACCATCGCCGCAATGGCAGCCGGGCAGACGAAATATCCTTCAATTAACAAGCAGATTAAAGAAGGAAATTTTACCAAAGCCGAAAAAATGATAAAAGATGTTCTGGCTAAGGAAAAACTTTCCGAGCCTGAGCGTTACAATCTTAACTTTCAGATTGATGTAATGCACCGTATCCGGCTGGATTTCGACAAAACTCAGGCGGATGTAACTAAAGCGCTTAAGAAATATTATCCGAATTTAAATGAAAAGATGCTTGTTTCATGGGAGAAGAGCAGATCGCTTGAGATGAAAGTAATAGACGGCAAGAAAATGTTCTTCCACAACGCCGTACCGAATCTTTTCAGGATAAATAAAGAAGCTAAAAAAGTTAAAGAAGAAGTTGACGGCGTTCAGCCGGATAAACTGGAGGAATTCTTAAAAACCAGCCTGCCTGTTTCGGTGGAAGACGGCATGGCAACCGGAAAAGTTTTCGTCAATCCGGTTACGATGAAAATTACATATACGTTAACCGTAAATCCCGACGCGGTGCCGGCAGGGCAGGTTATAAGATGCTGGCTTCCGTACCCGAGAGAGGACGCGCCGCGACAGACAGATATTAAGCTGCTTTCTGTTAAGTCAAACGAGTATGTGCTCGCGGATAATTCTCATCCGCAGAGAACTCAGTATTTGGAAAAAACAGCTGAGGCGGGAAAACCGACTGTATTCAAGATGCAGCTGGAATATACCTCGTATTC
>JBJKTB010000490.1:0-11152 GCA_046703345.1 Ignavibacteriaceae bacterium | reverse complement strand
ACCGCGTACTCGTCTGCCTCGTATTCGAATTTCCTGGAAAGCATGTTGGTAAGCGGCGCCTGTATCAGTCCTATCAGCATCGCCCAGAGAGAAAGAAGAGGCAGCGCCTGTATCTGTTTTATCGAATCGAACCCGAACCAGGTTATCGATACGCTGTAAAGCAGGGCTATAATGTACAACGTTAGAAAACTTGACGCCGTTCCTATCACGATGTTCTTTATTATGTGCTTCCGCTTGTAGTGCCCGAGCTCGTGAGCTATAACTGTTTCTATCTCGTCCGGAGTATAATTTTCGATAAGCGTATCACCTAGCAGTATTCTCTTCGACTTCCCGAGTCCGGTGAACGCCGCGTTTGCCTTCTTAGTGTTCTTGCTCATGTCGAACTTGTATACGTTCTCCACTTTTATACCGGCCTCAACGGCCAGCGCTTTTATGCGGTTCCTTAATTCCTCATCCTCCACAGGCGATATCTTGTAGAAAAGCGGCAGTATTATAACGGGAACTATCCTCGCAAGTATAACCGATACGATGAACAGAATTACCGCGAACGGAAGCCACCATAAATCATTAAATTTATTTAACGAATAAAAGAAAAGCAGCAGAATCGGCACGCCTATAACAAGCGATACAAGCACGCCTTTAAGGTCTTCGGTTATCCATTTCAAGAAAGTCTGGTTCGAAAGATTATACTTATGCTCAAGGAAAAAATCGGTGTAATAATTAAGCGGGAAATAAATTATCCCGGCCGCTAATCCTATGAAAAGCACAAATACCGTAAAGAGAAGATAGCTGTTCTGTATAAATCCGTTTAAATAACTTACAACCGATGCGCTTATGCCTGCGGCTACAAATACAAAAAATAGGATAAAACTGCTGACTCCCTTAAAAACGCCCAGCGATAGTTTTATGTTGTTATATTTTTTTGAATCCATGGAATTATTAATGCTTCGGGAAAAGAGAGAACTTAAAAAAGAAAATAGTTCTTAAATATTAATTACTTTGCTGAAAACCTCTCAGCTGTGCTAATAAAACCTTCTTTAAAATAATAAAAAACAAATAATTAACCTAAATTGAAGGGATATTGTAATTTGAGTGTTTATCGGATAATTGTTAGTAATATCACCGCGTTTCCAAATTGCGATTGGCTCTGAGTTAGTTTATATTTCATAGTGTAAACTAAGAAAGGCAAAAAATGGAGTCTACTGCCAAGGAATTAAGATTTCATACAAAGGAAATCCTTGATTCGGTTCATCGCGGGGAAGAGGTTCTCATTACATTTAGAGGAAAACCTTACGCCAAAATCGTCCCCCTTAAAGAATCAAAAAAGGATAAAGATGCAAAGAATGAACTTTTCGGCATTTGGAAAAATCGTAAAGATATGGACGATGTTGAAGGATATGTCCGCAGTTTAAGAAGAGGCAGAACTCATGCTGATGATTGATACCGATGTTCTCATTTGGTATATGAGAGGGAACGAAAAAGCTTATAAGGTAATTGAGGAACAAAATGGGTTCTTTATTTCTGTTGTAAGCTATATGGAATTAGTCCAGGGCATGAAAAATAAACAAGAGCTAATCCTGTTGCGGAAAACAATGAGAAATTGGAATGCAAAAATGTTGTATATAAATGAAGAAATTTCCGCCAAAGCAATGTTTTTTGTAGAACAGTACTTTTTAAGCAGTTCGATCTTGCTTGCGGATGCATTAATCGGTGCGACTGCTATATCAAACGGACTTAAATTGCTGACAGCTAATATTAAGCATTATAAAAGGCTTAAAAACATTGAGCTTGAGACATTCAGGCCATAAAAATAATACCATCCGGTTCTTATCGTACCTTTTTAGATTTATTCCGGCATAAAATTTAATGATTACAAATGAACCTCTCCGGCTAAATGATCGGCTTTTTTTCATAGATGCCCGATTGTTCAGGGCTGCATCTTAAATTCGATAAGGTTATATCGTCCCCAGATCGCTCTGCGGCAGCCAGCCTTCCTTGCCGTCCTTAAGCCTTATCTTCACCCAGTTGTCTACGTGATCCTCTTCCTTTACTTTCAGACCTTCGTGTATTATAAAGGCGTCGTTGCTCGTCGGGTCCGGCCCAAGCTTTACGGTGGCCACAGGCTGCAGAACAATGGCATGCCGCACGTTAAGCTGACGGTTTAGATTTATGATGAGAAGAGTTGCGGTAAAGACCAGCAGTATTCCGGATGCAAGTCCTCCGAAAAATGATACCCTCTGCTGCAGAGGCTTCTTTGCGAAGAAATATAATCCTATCGATGCAAGCAGTAGAATGTAGAAGATATACGCTAAGTATGTCCAGCCGGTTAAAGTAAACAAAGTCAGCAGACTCTCCCACCACTGGAACAGGAAGAACGGCGGAATAGTATCGATCTTGTCTATAGTTTTAGTGTTCGCTATAGTCAGATTATGCATCGCGTCGTTATCGCCGGGCGCAAGCCTCAGCGCTTTCTCGTAATAAAGTATAGCGTAGCCTATCTTTCCCTCGCGGTAGTATGCATTGCCTAGATTGTAATATAAAGCGTCGCTTTCATAGCCCATATGGATTATATCTCGGTAAGCATCTACGGCCTTCGAGTACTGCTTCTGCTGGTAAAGCTCGTTTGCGTGCTGCATCATGTCGTCCTGTATGGACGCACGCGAAATCCCCTGAACGAATATCAGAGATGCCGCTATCACGGTTATTATTAAGCCGTAATTAATTCCGCTTATAATATTTTTTTTATGCATCGCGCTTCACCGCTAATGATTTTTCAAGTTCTATGATTACGTTTGTAAGCTCGTTGTACATATCGTTCATCGCCGCTGTGCCGTCGCCGCTGGGCGCGAAGCGCGCGTAATCGCATTTCTCGGTGCAGTCTTTCAGACTTGTTAATAATTCCTCGTCAATATTTTTCTTCTGCAGATCGTCTACAACCCGCTCCAGCGATATCTCCGATTTCGGAATCCTCAGCTTGTCTTCAAGATAACCGAACAAAGCCTGTGATATCTCCGCGTAAAACGCCGTCTGATTGTTGGCTTCCATAAGCGACTTTGCCGTCTTAAATCTCGCCTTGGCTATCTTCTGCGCCCTCTGGTACCTCATAAGCTGAATGTTGCCGGCCAGTTTGTCATTCCTCCTCTTCCAGGTTATAAGTCCTGCCAAAAGCACCATAGGCAGAACCGTTGCTCCCCAGAATCCGAATTTGTTAAGGAGTATCCCGCTGTTCCTCTCTAAACCGAAGTCAGATGTTTTTATATATCTTATATCCTGGCCGAGAAGCTTTATCTCTTCTTTTGTATAACCCGAAACGCTCTGATTGGCCTGACCGCTTCCTTGTGCTATATTAAGATCATACTGCTGTGTGCTTAAAGTTATATATTGTTTTTTTGCCGGATTGAAGTAAGTGAACTTGATCGGCGGTATTTCCTTCTTGCCGGCTACGCGCGGCACTATTAGATAATCAGCTTCCTTGTGCCCGGTAATGGCTCCGCTGCGGTCTATCTCCTGTGTAACTTTAGGATCGTATTTGTCGAATCCCGGCGGCAGATTAACTTCCGGCATATTCAACAGCTGAATGTTCCCCCTTCCGCTTATGTCTATCTTAAGCGTTATCGGATCTCCTGTCTTTGCCGTTGTAGTGCTTATCTGAGACGACATGGTGTAATCTCCTACCGCCCCGTTAAATGATTTCGGCACGTCGTTGGAAGGAAGAGGCACCGCGTCTATTTTAATTGTGTTCGAAGTGGCAGTGTAATTTACCGTCTGATATGAATTGAAGAACGGATCGTTGAAAAAATCGTCGAATATGTTTCCGCTTTTTTTCCGCTGCCTCTGAATCTGAATCGGTATATTAAGGACAAGCGGAGTAACTGAAAGCTCGCCTAACTGCGAGGGGAACAGCGCGACTTTTTTTAATGTGCCTACACGGTACTGCTTCCCTTTGTACATCTCGGTTGAAAAAGTTATTGAATTTGATACGTTAATTTCCTCCGCCCAGAATCCCTCATACGACGGCAGCTTGTTCACCGCCATCTGCGAGGCTATGCTGAGCCTGGTGTAAAGCTTATAAGTTACTGTTACCGGCTCACCCAGATATACTTTCCTTTTATCAGCCGTGGCGAGTATAAAACAATTGTCGCCTATCTCCTGCTTCGATATGGTAGGACTTCCCTGCTGACTCTGCGACTGTGCCTGCGTCTGCGGCGCGGGTTTCGACGAACCTTTTACCACGGTTATTGTAAGAGGCTGAGTCGTATAAGTCTTCCCGCCGAATTCTACCGAAGCGCTGCCGATGGTATATTTTCCCAGATTCTTAGGCTGTATATAATAACCGTAACTTACAGAGCCCGACATCGCGCCGTTAATTATCTGCATGCTGGTCGACTGATTCGGTCCGGACAGCACCATAAAACTGCTGAAACTGGGAGGTCGAAAATTGCTTACCCCGTTCACATTCTGGCCTGAAAAAGTAAACGAAACCTGGAACTGGTCGTTCAGCCCTACAGTAGTGCTGTTTACTGTTGCGGTAAATGTCTGGCCGAATAATAATCCGGGTATCCCGAAAATAAGGAGTGTTATTATGTATTTTATTTTGTTCATATCTCTGCGGTCCGTCTTCGAATCCTTTCGCCTTTGTTTTTTCCGGATTTGAAATATAATAAATTAACTCAGTAATCTTTTTATAGTGTCAATACGCTAATATCTATGTCACCAGTCCTTTTCGGTCTTGATCGGCTTGCCTTTCATCTTCCTTAGCTGCTTCTGCAGATCCTTCTCGTTGTTGTTCAGCGCGTTGAGTATGGCTTCGGCCTGCTGCTTCGATATCTTGTTCGGCTGAGGCTGGTTCTGCTGCTGATTCTGCTTGTTCTGCTGATTCTGCTTGTTCTGATCTTTGTTCTGCTGGTTCTGCTGATTATTCTTGTTCTGATCTTTTTTATTCTGGTCGTTCTTCTGGTTCTGCTTATTCTTATCGTTCTTGTTCTGCTTGTTGTCTTTATTGTTCTTATTATTCTTGTCGTTCTTATTGTTCTTCTGGTTCTTGTTCTGATTCTTAAGCATATCGAGAGCGTATGATAAATTGTACTTGGTCGACTGGTCGTTCGGATTGAGACGCAGCGAGTTGGCATACGCCCCTATGCTCTCTTTTATTTTTTTGTCCTTCAGAAGCGCGTTGCCGATGTTGTGAAGCGTCTTCGCCTTTAACTCTTTGTCCTTTGTAGTCGCCAGCGCCGACTGGTAAGCCTTAAGAGCGTCTTCGTATTTACCTTCCTTGTAATAAGAATCGCCCAGATTAAATTTCGCCTGAAAATTGTCAGGCGATTTCTCAAGTCCCTTCTTAAATTCTACTTCCGAGTCAACGTATTTCCCGTCTTTGTAAAGATCAACTCCTTTGTTTACAGATGACCGGGTGCTTTGAGCAAACAGAGCTGCGGGCGCCGCCGCGAATAACATTATCAGCAATATTTTGTATGCGTTTTCTTTCATTTCTCTCTTCAATTCTCTACTGCTCCATTCCGATGCGCTTGCTCAGCTTGCTTATCAACGGAGATTTTCTTTCCGAAATAAAAAACTCAAGAATCAACAGAAGTATCGCCGGAATTAAAAAATAATAAAATCTGTCCTCGTAATCAGTGACTCTCTTTTCACCGAACTCGGTCTTCTTGATCCCGGAAAGATCTTTATATATCATATCCACTTCGTCCTGAGAATTTGAGCCCTGAATAAACTTACCGCCGGACTCCTGCGCGATTTCCTGCAGTGTCTGCGTCTCCATCTTTGTTAGTACTATGTTTCCGTTCATGTCTTTCTTATATCCGGTCTGCTGGCCCTGATCGTTGTAAACCGGTATAGGCGCACCTGCGGTAGTTCCCATGCCTATAGTGTAAATTTTTATTCCTTTGCTCTTCGCATCCTCCACGGCTTTGTTTATGTCACCCTCGTGATCTTCACCATCTGTAATCAGTATCATCACTTTTTCTGTTTTTGACGAATAGTCGAACGATTTTGTTGCCAGATTTATGGCCGATGCGATTGCCGTTCCCTGCTCGGGGATGGAGCTCACACCGGCCGCGGTAAGGAATAACTGAGCCGCCGAGTAATCCGAAGTAAGCGGAAACTGTACAAACGCCTCGCCGGCGAAAAGGATCAGTCCCAGCCTGTCCCCGTGAAGCTCGCCAATTAAATTTGATATCTCAAACTTAGCCTTCTGAAGTCTGCTCGGCTTTATATCCTGCGCCTGCATGCTGAGCGAAACATCTAGCAGTATGTAAATGTCTATGCCGCTCTCCTTCACCGTCTCTATCTTAGTGCCGATCTGAGGATTTGCGGCGGCTACTATCATACAAGCCATTGCAATCATCAAGATACCGAACCTTAACGCGCTTTTGCCTCTGCTGTATAACGGCATCAGCACTGAGTGAAGCTTCTTCTCGGCAAACATCTCCAGAAGTTTCGCCTTGTTCCTGTTTACAATCCAGTATAATAATATTAATACCGGTATAAGGTATAAAGCGTGCAGGTATTCCGGATGAGCAAATCTGAACATGTTCATATTTTATTCTTCAATTCCTTTTCAATTTCAAGCTTACTTTATGTGCGCCCTTCACTAAATAATTAAGGCAGCTTTTTAAAGATCGTTCTCGATAAAAGAAGTTCAAGAAGTATCAGAAGAAATCCGGCTTCAAGCCATCCGTAAAATAATTCCGCCGCGTTGCGGTAGGAAGTTACTTGTATTTTTGTTTTCTCCAGACTGTCGATCTTCTTGTAAATATCTCTGAGAGTTCTGTTGTCGGTTGCCCTGAAATACTGCCCGCCTGTAATATTAGCTATCTGCTGCAGCAGTCCTTCGTCTATCTGCACCGGCATCATCTGGTATCTTATTCCGAACGGGGTTTGAATTGGATAAGGCGCCTCGCCCTCAGTTCCTACGCCTATCGTGTAGACTCTGATCCCGAAGGTTTTGGCTATCTCAGCCGCGGTTAAAGGGTCTATCTCTCCGGCGTTGTTTACTCCGTCCGTAAGAAGGATGATAACTTTGCTCTTCGCCTTTCCGTTCTTCAGACGGTTAACTGCATCGGCAATTCCGTTGCCTATCGCTGTTCCGTCGGGCACCATTCCGGGCTCTACTTTCTGCAGAAGGTTTTCCAGTACGCTGTGGTCTATCGTCAGCGGGCACTGCGTGAACGCCTGCCTCGCGAATACTACTAATCCGATTCTGTCGTTAGGCCTGTCGTTTATGAAATTGTCTATTACTTTTTTCGCCGCCTCAACTCTGTTCGGCTTTAAATCCTCCGAAATCATACTGCCGGATATATCAAGCGCCATTACAATGTCTATTCCCTCGGTTGTTACGTTCTGTCCCGATGAGTAGCTCTGAGGCCTTGCCAACGCAACTATAAGCACCGCTACGGCAGCCGATCTTAATATAATCGGGAGATGCCTAAGCCGTTCTTTCCAGGAAACAGGAAATTCTTTAAAGACCGACAGCGAAGAATAGGTAACCGACGGCTGCCTCTTCTTTCCGAATCTCCAGTACCAGAAAATCATTATAGGCACTATCGCAAGGAAGTAAAGCACCCACGGATATGCGAAAGTGATTCCTTTAAACATTCTGCACCTCCACGCGGCTGGAAGCCTGGGCGTCTTTTGTCTTCTCCACTATTTCGTACGCCTGCTTCAGCATCTCTTCATTAACCGATCCTACCGGCGAGAACTTAGCAAACTTTACAAGATCAGCGTTCGATAAGAACTGATATGTAAGTTCCTGTATAGGCTCTGTCTCCTTCTTGCTTCTCAACTGCTCCATAGCTTCCGATGTTGTAAGCTCAAGCGCCGGCAGCCCGAAACGCTCCTCAAAATATCTTCGTATGATTTCGGTAATCCGCGAATGGTATTCTTTTATCATTCCCTTCTGCCATAGTTTCTCGTCTTCAAGCTGATGAAGCGAGTTGAAAGCCGTAACATGCGCCGGCAGCTTTATCACCTTCTTTACTGCAGGCATGTTCGCTTTCTTTCTCTGATATCTGCGGTACAAATAGTATATAACCGCGAGTACAATCAGTCCGATCAGCACCCATAAAGCGATAATCAGCCAGTTAAGCGGTATCTTTATCGGCGCCTTTACGTCTTTTATGCCTTCCTTCTGATTTACTTTTACAGTTCTGATAGTAAAGCTGACGGGATTTGTAACCGCTGCCTGCAATGCCGTACCGCCCTGCGCCTTGTACATCACCGCTATGCCCGGCACGGAAACTCCGGTGGAATCGTAGCCGGAAAGCGTATACCCGAATGTCTCGGTTATCCTGCCGTTGTCTTCCTTCTGCACCGGGTTATCCATCTGGATAAGCGAAACGTTTTTAAGGCTGTCCTTTATGAACGGAGTAAAAATTTTTGCGCCTTTAGGGTAGTCAACGGTTATCGTGTAATTAATGTAATCCCCTACAAGATAATCCTGCTTATCGACAGACGCTTTCGCTGTAACATTCTGCGCGAAAGCGTTGAATGTAAAAAGGGAAAGGAAACCTATAAGAATGATTGTTCTTTTTACCATCTTCTTTCACGCAGCCTGAAAAATTGTACAAGTGGTTTAATGTAGTTTTCGCCGGTCGTTATCTCTATACTGTCAAGCCGGCTCGATATGAAAAGAGATTTTCTCGCGGCTATATTCCGGGCTCTTATCTCGCGGAATTTATTCCTTATTTTCCTGTCGCTTGTATCTAGCCATCTTTCCTCGCCTGTCTCAGCGTCGGTAAACTTCACCAGTCCCATCGCCGGCAGCTCCTCTTCTCTTCTGTCCTGAAGAACTACTCCGATGAGGTCGTGCTTCTTGCCGACTATCCGAAGTATCTTTTCATATCCGGAGTCCATAAAATCGGAAAGAAGAAAAACTATACTCCGCTTCTTAATGGCGTTGTTCATGTACTCAAGCGCGCCCTTAAGGTTTGTCGTCTTCCCTACAGGCGCGAATGATAATACTTCCCTAATAATTCTTAGTACGTGTTTTCTTCCTTTACGGGGCGGGACAAACTTTTCGATCTTGTCAGTAAAAAGTATCAGTCCGACTTTATCGTTGTTCTTTAAAGCGGAGAAAGAAAGTATAGCGCTCAGCTCGGCGGCTATCCTCTGCTTGGTCTTATCAACCGAACCGAATATAAGCGAGCCGCTCATGTCCACCATCATCATTACTGTAAGCTCGCGCTCTTCCTCGAATACTTTTATGAAGGGATGGCCGAACCGTGCGGTTACGTTCCAGTCGATGTTGCGGATGTCGTCGCCGAACTGGTACTCCCTTACTTCCGAGAATTCCATTCCGCGCCCTTTGAAAACCGAATGGTACTCTCCCGAGAATACCTGGTTGACAAGCCCCTTTGTCCTTATCTCTATCTGTCTAACTTGTTTTAGAAGTTCTTTAGTCAGCATTAAAAATATTTCGCTTTGTAATTGTTTTACAAATACCCCGCCCCGACAAGTCGGGGCGCCCTTAAATAAGGGATTCTTTTTCCCATCGGAGGAACGGGTAATTTCTTACGGCACTTCTATCTTGTTCAGAATTTCCTGAATAACGTTCTCTGTGGTTATCTCCTCGGCCTCGGCCTCGTATGTCACCGCTATCCTGTGCCGCAGTATGTCAAAGCAGATGTTCCGCACGTCTTCCGGAATAACGTAACCGCGCCTTCTTATGAATGCCATCGCCTTCGCGCCGAGCGCCAGACTGATGGACGCTCTCGGTGAAGCGCCGTAGCTTATCATGTCGGCTAATCCGTCGAGTCCGTATTCCTTGGGCGAACGCGTAGCGAACACTATGTCGAGTATGTATTTCTCTATCTTCTCGTCTATGTAAACTTCTTGAAGCAGCTTTCTCGCGTTTAATATATCCTGTGTAGAAATGACCGGCTGCACCGCACTGTTGGTTGAACTTACATTCTGCCTCATTATCTTAAGCTCCTCATCGCGCGAGGGATATGTTATCTTAACCTTCAGCATAAATCTATCTACCTGAGCTTCGGGCAGAGGATATGTTCCTTCCTGTTCAATTGGGTTCTGAGTAGCAAGCACAAGAAAGGGCTCTTCAAGCTTAAAGGTCTGCTCGCCTATTGTTACCTGGCGTTCCTGCATCGCTTCAAGCAGCGCGCTCTGCACTTTCGCGGGCGCACGGTTGATTTCATCGGCAAGTATAAAGTTGGAGAAGATCGGCCCTTTACGTATTAAAAAGTTCCCGTCTTTCTGATTATATATCATCGTACCCACTAGATCTGCCGGAAGAAGATCGGGCGTAAACTGTATTCTCTGAAACTTCGCTTTCATCGCCGAAGATAGTGAATTAATTGCCAGAGTCTTCGCCAGACCCGGAACTCCCTCAAGCAGTACGTGCCCGTCGGCCAGCAGCCCTACCACCAGCCGCTCTACCATCATTTTCTGCCCGACGATAACTTTGCCGATTTCCGACATGAGCAGATCGATAAACGCGCTTTCTTGCTTAATTTTTTCGTTTAATGCAGAAATGTCCAATTTTCAACCTCATGAATAAATTTTTAAATGTGCTTACTTATGGAAAAGTAATGAGATTAGACGCGCCGAAAGTTAAAAAGGTTGCATTTTTATATCAAGAAACTAAAAATTGCTCTTGATCTTACTCAACTCTCACTACCGCAAATTTTAAATACCCGGTTTCCTCCATCGCCGGCAGCGAGGGATGGTCGAGCGATGCGCCGTTAAAATAAATTAATTGAACTTTCCTCCCCGCCTTCAGCGCGGATTTGTTCAGTATATTAATGAATTCTTCTTTTTTAAGATGGTGAGAGCAGGATGAACTTACAAGATATCCGCCTCTCCTTGTTAACTGCATACCCAGCCGGTTCAGCTTCTCGTAACCCTTTACGGCTGTGTGCAGACTCTTTTTGCTCTTGGCGAACGCCGGAGGATCTATCATCACGACATCAAAATCTTTTTTCTGTCCCGCCCATTCCTCGAATTTATCGAAGACATCCCTAGTTATGAATTCCGCTTCCGATTTAAAACCGTTCAGCTCAAAATTATTTTTAGCGCTATCAATCTCCGCTGCCGAAGAATCAAGAAACTTCACCGATGCCGCTCCCGCCCTTGCGGCATGAAGCCCGAATCCGCCGGAGTTGCAGAATGCGTCTATGACTTC
>JBJKTB010000489.1:0-25412 GCA_046703345.1 Ignavibacteriaceae bacterium | reverse complement strand
CAAATCGCAGGATGAAATTGAGGACGCGATTGAAAAGAGAAATCTTGAGACGCAAAAGTATTATAAATCCAAGAGTATTTTTAAAACCAAGGCATCCGCCAAAAGAAAGGTAAAGAAAACAGTAAACAAATACTGGGGCAAAGACCTATACGCCAGAAAATATAAAGATCTGTCCGATTCAAACTATAAGAGTATAGTAAAAATTCCGTCGGAAAGCGAGATTAATGAGATCTATAAGGACATGCTTAAGTACGAAGAGGCAGACATTTTGAACTGCGGGGCGTGCGGATATAACGGATGCGAAGAGATGGCAGTGGCAATTCACAACGGACTTAATAAGAAAGAAAACTGCCATCACTACGAAAAGAAATATTTTACGTCCAGCGTAAGCGTAATGCTTAAAAATATTGAAGAATTTGCTGACGGTAATTTGATGGTTGAGCTGACCTCCGATAAAGAAGATGAAGTCGGGAAATTTTATTCGGGATTTAACAAGGCATTAAGGAACATAAGAAATCTTTTCCATTCGCTTATAGAGCTGATTGACGCGACGGCAAAGGCAAGCCGCCAGATCTCCGAGAGTTCGGAAGTAATGGCGGACGGAGCGCAGAATCAGAGCGTTCAGACATCGGAGGTAGCGAGCGCGGTTGAGGAGATGACAAAAACCATATTGGAAACCGCAAAGAATTCATCGGCGGCTGCCGAAGCGGCGAAACATTCGGGCGAGATAGCGAAAGAGGGCGGCAAGATTGTAAACGATACAATAGACGGAATGAACAGAGTTGCCAGCGTAGTCCGGAGGTCGGCCGATACAGTACGTACACTGGGAAAAAGCAGCGATCAGATAGGTGAGATAATACAGGTAATCGATGATATAGCAGACCAGACCAATCTTCTTGCATTAAACGCTGCCATTGAGGCGGCCAGGGCAGGAGAGCAGGGAAGGGGATTCGCGGTTGTTGCAGATGAGGTGAGAAAACTCGCAGAGAGGACGACAAAGGCAACAAAAGAAATAGCGGACATGATCAAGCAAATCCAGAAGGATACCGAAGGGGCAGTTGTCTCGATGAATGAAGGAACCGCCGAAGTTGAAAACGGAATGGAAATGGCAAATAAAGCAGGGCATTCGTTAGGCCAGATAATAAAGGGAACCGAGGAGGTTCTTGACATGTCGGCACAGGTAGCGGCGGCAAGCGAAGAGCAAAGTGCAACAGCCGAGCAGATCGGAAAGAATGTTGAAGCAATCAGCCAGATTACGCAAGAAAGCACATCTGGCATTCAACAAATTGCCAGAGCATCCGAAGAGTTAGATAGACTGATATCAAATCTGCAGGAAATAGTATCAAAGTTCAATATTGAGGACTATACCGGCGGTCACTCGTCGGCGGCAAAAAGCGAATTTTCGGTCCGCCAGAACGGAGTAATAATTAAATCCCATTAGCTAAAAATTAAGTGAACGCTAATCATTGAATTTAATATAAATTTAAATTCAAGAGGTCTGAAAGATTAAATTAATCTCAGTACAGTTTAAAGCGGTTAATTCATTACAGACCTTTTCTGTCGATTAAGAAAACGAGAGTAGCCATCGCAGCCGAACCCAATTCAAATTCTCTGGGATGGATTATCGAAAACACGTCGTTGCCGGAATGATGATAATCAAAATATCTCTGCTCTTCCGGGACGTAGCCTATAAGGGCTGCCGCGTGTTTTAATTCGCCCACATCTTCGCCGCTTCCACCTTTTCTTATCCACTCAATTCTCGTTCTTCTAAGCACAGGAAGCCAGCTTTGAACTTTTTCTATTACAGATGAGTCGGCTGTAAAATAAAATCCTCTAGGAGTTCCGCTGCCTCTGTCGGATTCTATAGCGGCAAGCTGATGTTCCTCAGCCGTCTCCGCGTATTTTTCGTAAGCAATACCGCCGCGAGTACCGTTCTCCTCATTTATATAAAATATGCAGCGTATAGTTCTTTCGGGTTTAATGCCGAGACGTTTGTAGAGAGTAAGAACTTCCAGCGACTGCATACAGCCTGTGCCGTCGTCGTTCGCGCCTACGCCTTTATCCCAGCTGTCGAGGTGCCCACCTACAATAATAACATCGCGGGGATACCTGGTTCCTTTTAATTCACCGATAACGTTATAAGATTCGGCATCTGGCAAAGTTTTGCAGTTCATGGTCATTTGAATTTTTAAGTCAGGATCTTTCTTCAGTGCTGAGCCGAGGAAATCAGCATCCTTATAACCGAGCGCTGCGGCCGGTATCTTTTTCACGCCGTCCTTATAAAACATAACTCCAGTATGAGGGACGTTATCATATTTAGTTGTTATGGATCTAATAAGGACTCCGACAGCGCCATACTTTGCGGCGCTTGCGGCGCCGAACAGTCTTTGATCGACGGCCCCGCCGTAGCCGGCGAAAGTATCAATCAATCCTGCGTCAAGAGGTCTGTCGAAGTATACTATTTTACCTTTTACTTTATCTTTTAGCGAGTCGAGCTGTTTAAAGTTGCTGACTTCCAGAACGCGGGCAGTGATTCCCACCGGCGGAGCAGCGACGCTTCCTCCGAGATCGGCTATATTCAGGCTGCGGCCCGCGAATAATTTGGAATCTTTAATTACGGCTTTTTCAATATTACCTCTTACCCAATGAGGAACCATAACCGGCTGGAGCCAAACCGAATCGAGTCCTAGCTGCTTCATCTTTTCCTCGGCCCATTTAATAGCCCTCAGAGAATTTTCTGAGCCGCTGAGGCGGGGTCCGAGGGCGCACATTTTCTTTAAGAGATTGTAGCCATCATTTTGAGTAAGAGCGGTTCTTACAAACAGGTCCGCAGTTTTAATATAATTCTGCTCTTCATCTATTGAAACTGATTGAGCCTTAATAACCGAAGGCAGAAATAGTAAGATCGACAGGGCGAAGCATACGCTGAAGGCTATGGATTTATTCACTTAATTTCTCCGATGAAGATTAAAGAAAAATGCACGTGCGCCGAAGAGTTTTAATAATTAAAATCTCTGAAAGCGATTTAAGCTTAATCGTTAAAATATGAAAAAGAGTTTTAACTGAGAAGAAGAACCTACCAACAAAATTTTGACAATCCGGACTGCAAAACAGGTGTAGAGATTTGCATCAAAAGAAAAATTGAATTGATTGTTATTCAGCTTGTGATTAAATTCTATACAAAATTGTTCTAATTTTATTGATAATGATAAAGAGTAATAGGATCAAAGGAAAAACTATTAATCCGGAAGGAGGAAACAAGCAGACAGAATAATAATAGATTTTCAGCTTTCACGAACTTAGATCAGTTACCGATTTATCCTCTCAAAGCAGGTAGCTAATTTAAGGATTAAGACAGTAGTACAAATAAATAACAGGTTCCTAAAAATAAACAGAGGGGATCAAATGAACGATCAAAATATAACACTTACCGATACGGCCAAACTCTTACTACACGACAAAGAGTACGACCTGCCAATAATAACCGGAAGCGAAGGTGAAGTTGGTTTAGACATTTCCAAGCTGAGAGGTGCCACAGGAGCCATCACATCAGACAGCGGTTACGGCAACACAGGATCATGCCACAGCGCGATAACTTTTATAGACGGTGAAAAAGGCATTTTGCGTTACCGCGGTTATCCTATAGAAGATCTCGCGGCAAAATCAAATTTCATCGAAGTTAGTTTTCTGCTGATATTCGGTCATCTGCCGAATAAGGCTGAACTAGATAAATTCAAATTCGATCTGACCCATCACAGTTTAATACACGAGGATATGAAGAAGTTCTTCGAAGGATTTCCTCCAACCGCTCATCCAATGGGAATACTCTCTTCGATGGTCAGTTCGCTTTCGGCGTTTTATCCGGAAGCAGGATACAATACCGATGTTGAACTGAACATTGTAAGACTATTAGCCAAGTTAAAGACAATAGCGGCGTTCTCGTACAAGAAATCGATAGGCCAGCCGTACGTTTATCCAAGAAACGATCTTAACTACAGCGCAGACATGCTGCACATGATGTTCGCCGTGCCGTCTGAGGCTTATGAAGTGCCGAAGGTGCTTGAAGAGGCTCTTGACCTGCTTTTAATACTTCACGCCGATCACGAGCAGAACTGCAGTACATCCACAGTACGCATGGTAGGAAGCAGCGAGGCAAATCTGTTCGCATCCATATCCGCGGGGATTTGCGCATTATGGGGACCGCTGCACGGCGGCGCAAACCAGCAGGTAATTTCCATGCTTGAAAAGATAAGGGATGACGGCGGGGATTATAAGAAGTATATCAATCTGGCGAAGGATAAAGAATCCAAATTTAAGCTGATGGGATTCGGCCACAGGGTATACAAGAACTTCGATCCGCGCGCAAAGATACTTAAGGCTTCGGCCGACAAAGTGCTGGCGCAGCTGGGAGTTAAAGATCCGCTGTTAGACATCGCTAAAAATCTCGAGGAGATCGCGCTTAAAGATCCGTTCTTCATTGAGAGGAAGCTATATCCCAACGTAGATTTCTACAGCGGCATAATCTACCGCGCGATGGGCATACCGACTAACATGTTTACAGTTATGTTCGCTCTGGGACGTCTGCCGGGATGGATAGCGCAGTGGAAGGAAATGAGAGAGACACCGGGCGCAAGGATATACAGACCGCGTCAAATTTACGTAGGCGAGACCAAACGCTCGTATGTTCAGCTGGAGAAGCGATAATTATTCGCGTGACGATTTGCGCAGAATTAAAACGTGCGTGCTCTAACGGCGCACGTTTTATTTTTTAAAGATTTTTTTGAGTTCCTCGCCGGCCGTGCGGTTATAATTAAACAGCTTCTCGAGCTCGCTGCGGGTTTGAGGATTTATCTTTGAAGAATCGATAATCAAGGCTTTGATTAAGACATGTCTTTTTTGAACCAGCTTATTGAAAGAATCGCCAGACATGGTTACCTTATTTGCCTGAGCCAGCAAATAATCCGGAAGGTCGACTTTACCGGCAGCCCAAATGGCGCCGGCCGCAATCAGAATTCCGAGAATTAGTTTTTTCATGGTAACCGAAAATAGTTAAGCAATAAGCATTTTCCGTATGACGAATACCAGCCGTCAGAAAAATTTTTAACAATATAACTAATAAAGACGAGACAGTACAAAAAAATTCTACGAGCGGAGCGACATAGAAACCGCTAAGCAGAAAAGCTGAACCGGAATTAGTAATAAATTATTAAATTTGAAGAATAAATAAAGATTAAAAAACCTCACTAAGGTTAAACAAGAAAACTTTATTGAAATGCAATTTTGAACTTTGGGAAATTGGAGCAGGGGTTATGCATAAAAAAGCAGAGGAATACATCAACAGGCTGCAATTGTCGCCGCATCCCGAAGGCGGATATTACAAGGAAATATACCGAGCGGGAGAGATATACCAAGCCGAGCATCTGCCCGGGAGGTACACAAAGAGCCGGGTATTTTCAACATCAATATATTTCATGTTAGAAGGGAGTCAGGTATCAAACCTTCACAGGCTAAAGTCGGATGAAATCTGGCATTTTTACGACGGGAGCGGGGTGATAATTTATGGTATTGCGGAAGACGGGAGAATAACCGAAATTCTACTCGGTAATAATATAGACAATGGGGAGTTACCGCAGGCAGTCATTCGCGAAGGGACATGGTTTTGCGCGGAAGTTGCCGACAAATCGTCGTACTCACTAATCGGGTGCACGGTTTCTCCCGGGTTTGAATTTGAGGATTTTGAGCTCGGAGAGCGGGAAAAATTGTTAAAACAATTCCCTGCGCATGAAAAAATAATAAAAAAGTTCACTAAATTTACATCCTAAATTCAGGATGGCTCCTCGGCCGGAGAGATTACGGCCCTGTACTTTAATGAATGAGATAAAATTTTGAGTGAAAAAATTTTACCTTATAAGATAATGCTCAAAATTATAAATTAACCGTCGAATTTCGTTTATATCATATAAACAGATTGAAATTGATATCCGGTTTAGCTAATTTTTTAATCTTAAAATCATTCAAAAGGAGGAGATCTATCGGTAATTGATACGCTAAAAAATTGTTTGTAATATTTCTAATAAGGGATTCTTATCAAACAGAGAATCAGAAAATTGTTTTGGGAGATCGCCAGGGCTGCATTTATGGCGGCTGTGCTTTTTTACTCGGCGATCAATTTCGGTTTCCTTTATCCTCATGAATCTCAAATTAACCAGGCTTACTGGGTCGATGCCTTATTCAATTATAATCTAAAAGTAGAGCGGGCCGAACTGAAAGCCTTGGCCGGCGAGCGCGCCAAAGCCGAAGAACCTTCGGACAATCATCTAATTAAAGAGATCAAACTACCAATAAATTTATTTCACGCCGATTCATTAAAGACCGATACAACTTCCTTCAGGGGAGTAAACGCGATGACGGACACCGCGATGTACAGGGCAGATTCACTATTGGCCCTCAGGGACACGCTTAAACCGGATTCGATGTCTCTGGACTCTACCGCACGATTAAAGTATTTTAAATTCGAAAGACAGGACATACCATATGTTAAGCTTTCGCTCGGCAATCAATCGGCCTTCTTTACCAAGCCGGCGCCCACTATTGCCAAGCGAACCATCTCAATAGACTCGACGGGAAAATACGTTGAGATTAAACAGGAAGTAGCCGGTCAGCAGACCAAGATATTACTCCGCATGCCTATCGACGAGTATCTTAAAGCTCAGCTTGCATTGAACGATCAGCAGATGTGGTCTAATCTAACAGGGCAGTACGAGCTGAAGAGCTCGAAGAAGGAGCTGGGAGAGTTCATCAAAGATTTTACAAATTTTGAGATACCATTGCCCAGTGTGGGCGTACTGAGTATATTCGGCAAGCCTACCATCAGTCTGCGTATAGGCGGCGCGGTTGACATACACGGAGCCTGGCGCAACGAAACAACACAGGGCTTTACAACATCGGCGCTGGGCAATACAAGGAACGAGCCGGACTTTCAGCAGCAGGTTCAGATCAACGTAAACGGCACGATAGGCGACAAGCTGAACATAAGCGCCGACTGGAACACAGAGAGAACGTTCGAATATCAGAACCAGCTGAAGATAAAGTATACTGGATACGAAGACGAGATCATTCAAAGCATAGAGGCCGGAAACGTATCACTTCAAACTTCTCCGCTAGTAGGCGGAAGCGAGGCATTGTTCGGAGTAAAAGCGCAATTTAAAATGGGGCCTTTAACGCTGACCACACTCGCCAGCCAGAAGAAAGGCGAGATAAAGGAAGTGTCTGTAAACAGCGGCGCTACCTCGCAGACATTTTCCATCAGGCCTTACAACTACGCGACTAACAACTATTTCATCGATACTATTTACGCGAACACTTCGCCGCAATTAAACACATTCGAAAAATATTACGGCAACGCCACGCCTCAAGTTATAGATTCACTGCGCGTAATAAAAATTGAAGTCTGGAAATCCAAAAACGGCTTAACTTACGATCAGTCGAAGGAGAGGCAGGTAAACGCCTATATTAATCTGCCGCCTACTACCAATCCCTCAAAGACATACTACGACCCGTACCGTTCCGATACGAGCGGCGTACCGGGTGAGGTAGAAACTGGCCGATTTGTTCTGCTGACTCCGGATGTTGATTATACGCTTCATCCCGAAACCGGTTATATTACTTTTAATACACAGATACAGGACAACGACGCCATAGCGGTTGCGTATGAAATACCCGGCCGGACCGGCGGCGGCGAATATTTCGGAGAATTTTTGGATCAGGCGCCGCAGGTAACTTCTACTAATCAGGACTCGGCGTCAAACCAGCCTCGTATAGTATTGAAGTTAATAAAGCCGGCGAATTTAAAACCGCAGTATACCCAGGCATGGAAATTACAGCTTAAGAACATTTACGCGCTCGGCGGAACAAACATTAAACAGGACGGATTTGATTTCCAGATAAAATACGAAGTACCGGGCGCAGATCCGGTGAGCGACCTTGCTACATCAAGCGGCACGGTAAGACTTCTGAACGCTTTCGGGCTGGATAAGTACGACGCCAGCGGTAATCCGAATCCCGACGGAGTATTCGACTGGAGGCCAGATTTAACAATACTTCCCTCCGCAGGTGAAATAATATTCCCGACGCTCGAACCGTTCGGGCATAATTTCCCTTCGCAGCTTCCCGACTCCTTAAGGTATCAGGCGGTCTATGATACATCATCGTTCTACGCGCAGCAGGTAAAGCAACAGGACAGGTGGGAACTGACGGGCAAGTATTCGGGCGAGGCAACTTCAGTATACCAGCTGGGATTTAATATTGTTGAAAATTCTGTGAATGTTACTTTAAACGGCAGGACTTTAACGCCAAATGTAGATTATACAGTAGACTACAACATCGGGCAGTTAACAATTTTAAACAAGGACGCGCTTGTTCCGGGAGCAAATTTAAAGATAAGCTACGAGCAGAACGATCTTTTCCAGCTAGCGTCTAAGACGCTGCTTGGTATGCGGGGAATAATAGATTTTTCGCCGAAGACAAAACTCGGCTTCTCCATGCTCAATCTAAATCAGCAGACTTTAAGCACAAAGGTAAGAATAGGCGAAGAGCCCATAAGCAACACAATAATGGGCGTTGATTTCAACACAAGCGCCGATCTTCCTTTTCTTACCGCGGCTTTAGATCACGTTATTTCCACAAGTGCAATGTCAAGCATTTCACTTGCCGGCGAAGTGGCGCATATGAGTCCCGACCCTAACACAATGAAAAGCACCATTCCCGACGACAACGGGCAGAGCATCGCATACATAGACGATTTTGAAGGCGCGAAAAAGATAATTCCGGTAGGCGTTTCATATACCGGGTGGAAGGATCTGAGCGCGCCCGACTCAATCCCGTCGCTTGCGGGTTTAAGTTATATGCAGATGATGGACTACAAAGCAAAGGCTTTCTGGTTTTCAATTACTCCTTCAGATGTAGTTGTAAAGAATCTCTGGGGGAACAATAAACAGGTAGCGACAACAGATCAGAACGTACCTGTGATGGATTATGTTTTCCTGCCCGATACACCTGGAACTTATAATTATAATCCCAAACTTTCCGATCCCACAAAGACCTGGGGCGGAATGATGAAGGTGCTCTCAACAACCGCGAACAATCTTCAGGAGCAGAATATTCAGTACATAGAATTCTGGTTTCAGGTTGACCAAGCGCCGGCGAACTCGGATCTTTATATAGATCTGGGAAGGATAAGCGAGGATGTAATACCGAATAAGATTCTAAATACCGAGGATAAAAACAACAACGGTGTAGTTGATGCTTCGGAGGACATCGGAATAGACGGAATGACTAACGCACAAGAAAAGGCTTTCTGCGTAGCTAACGGTTATCCGGCGGCAGATAAAGCCGACCCCAGCGGCGATGATTTTTCCTGGAATCCGTCAGCCTCAGGAATTTATAAATATTTTAATATTAACGGCACGGAAGGGAACGGTCAGAACGTTGATATAGGCCGTATACCGGATACCGAAGATTTAAACTTAAACGGCAACCTTGATCTTGTGAACAGTTATTTCAGGTATAAAGTACCGCTTGACACAAGCAAACTAACAAATCCATATATCGCCGGCGGCGGCGAAGGTTTGGATAATCCTGATAATAATAAGCTTCAATGGTACTTGTTAAGAATACCGCTTTCAGACACTATGCTTACTGTGGGGCAGCCTACATTATCGGATGTAGAGTACATTCGAGTTTTCACTACCGATGTTTCCTCGATGATACACGTAAGGCTTGCAGAATTTAATCTTGTAGGAAACCAGTGGCAGCAGGTTCTTCCGAACGATACTGTAATGAAGGTTTCAGTAATCAACGTTCAGGACAACCCGAATTACTCAAGACCTCCGGGACTGGTACCCGAGCAGGACAAGACACAGCCGAACCAGAATGTAATACTGAACGAGCAGTCGCTAGACCTTATTATCAACGGGCTAGATCCCGGCCAGGCGCGCGAAACAGTAAAGTATATGTATAAGCCGCTCGACTTATTCAATTACAAACAGCTGAAGTTTTTTATTCACGGAGACCAAAGCAGCGGGGCAACGATATCGGATACAACAGGAGGCGGCTACACTTCCAAAGTTTATCTGAAATTCGGAACCGATACGACAAATTTCTATATGTATGAACAGCCGGTTAAGCCAGGATGGAACGACGTGACAATAGATTTCGGCCAGCTGACGGCGATTAAACAGGCTTTGGATTCAATAAATACAAACACTCTCTATCTTAAGCCAACAGGTGAACCGGGTCATTTTTACGGAGTTCAGGGAAATCCATCGCTTACTTCGGTTAAATATTTTCTGGTAGGTATACAGAATATAACCAATACAAGACCTCTGCCCGAGACCGTATCGGGAGATTTGTGGGTAGACGAATTAAGGGTTGTCGGCGCGGATAATCATCCCGGGTGGGCGTATACAGTTGCGTCTACAGTAAAGCTGGCAGACCTGATGACTGTGAATTTTAATATGAGCAGGACAGATCCGTACTTTCACAGACTTTCGGATCAATTCGGAACAAGGAATGACGCCAGTTCCTGGAGCCTATCGACCGATATTGATCTTTTAAAACTTCTGCCGTTCAACATGCCGGGGAGTAATTTAAAGTTAAGCTACACTCATCAGGAGACGGTAGCGAAGCCGCTTTACAAACCGGGTACGGATATTCTCGTTAGTCAGGCCGCAGCCGAAGCCGACAGGCAGAACGCAGACACTTCCAGGGTTTCAGGGAAGAAAGGCGAAACCGGCGCGCAGATAATATCCGAGTCGCAAACCATAAATGTTTCGGATTCCTGGTCCGCGTCGAACATAGCATTGAGGATTCCCACGTCATCGTGGCTAGTTCAGAATACATTCAACGCGCTGAATTTCGGATTTAACTATAACAAGACATTCGGCCGGAGCCCCACAATACTAGCGAGCCGCAGCTGGATCTGGAACGCGAACATGAATTACGCCGTGAATTTCAGTCCTGAAAATTATTTTTATCCGGCTAATATTCCGGTCATCGGGACAATATTCAGTCTGCTGTCGGATTACAGGAACACCAAGATATATTTTACGCCGCAGAACATTTCGTTTACGGCTTCAGCGAAGCGTAACCGAGCGACCACAATCAACAGGCAGCAGAACAACACGGTTTCGCAGCAGATAACCAATCACGACTTCTCGACGCAGAGGGGTTTCAACATGTCGTGGAAGTTAACCGACGGGGGACTTTTAAACTTAACATCCACATACGGATTTACTATTAATTCATCGCTGGCATATCTTGAGTCAGATTCAGTAAAAGGTTATCTGCCGGAGTACGAAGTATGGCATAAGATATTCGGCGGGGCATTTTTCGGCAGGCCGTATCAATATTCGCAGAGTTTTGATTTAAGAAGTTCGCCGAGGCTTCCATCTCTCTGGAACATAGACAGATACTTCCAGCTTTCGGGAAGTTATTCTGTGAACTATCAATGGAACAATAATTTCAGTCAGGGTATTTACGGAAAGAGCGCCGGGTTCAACAACAGGAGCCAGGTTTCGCTGCGACTTGCGCTAAAGTCGCTGATGGATCCATTATTTAAAGAAGAAGAGCCGAAGGCAGGCGGGCAGACATTTACCGAGCAGCAGAGGTTAAACAGGGAGCAGCAGCTGCAGCGTGAAAACCCGCAGAACAGACCGGGTAATGAGGCACAAAGCCAGACTGAAAAGGGAGCGCAGAATCAACCGGGAAAAGAAGGCTTTAAATCGAAGGAAGGGCTACTAGACACTGTGCGTACAGCTGCAGATACCGCACTAGCGAAGCAGGAGCCGAAAATTTCGCCGTTTAAGAAGGCATATACATTTTTTAAGACGATCACGCATATACTGTTGTTCGATTACGAGTCGATAAATATTAATTTCTCAAACGACAACACAGTTACAAAATCGGCTCTATCGGGTAACGGAACCGGATTTGCTAATTTCTGGGGATTAAGCTACAATCCGAACAACGGTCCTTCAAGGCTGTTTATGCTGGGATTAAGTTCATCGGTAGGGAAAAGGGCACCGGGACTAGGGAGTTTAACCGACGCGTTTTCGCAGAAGAACAGCATCGATCTGCAGACGTCGCGGCCGCTTTGGGAGGGAGCGAAGATCGACATAAAATGGAACGTGGGCTGGGCGGTAAACAAGAGCACAACGCTAGCATCAGACGCGGACGTGAATACAGCCATACTATTTTTAAATGAGACCGGAACGATAACGCGGTCATTCTTATCGCTGCCGCCTACCTTTTTCTTAAGCGTATTCAAGAGCGGCATAGACAGGGTGCACGAGCTTTACGATCCCAAAGCGGCAAATCCGCAGGCTAGTCTGTCGAGCGCTTTCGTAGAGGGGTTTGAGTCGCTCCCGCTATTTTCGAGATTGAGCTTTCTGAAAAGCGTATCCAATTATATACCGAGGCCTAACTGGTCTATAAGCTGGGACGGTCTGGAGAAATTTTCGCCGTTCAAATCATTCGCCGAGCGGGTATCAATAGATCACGCATACACATCCGGTTACTCGGAGGGATGGTACATTGATCCTACCAACGGCAATAAAGTAGTACAGACGCAGCGGATAAATTACGGTTTTACTCCTTTAATAGGCTTGAACATAACTTTTGTAAAGCTATGGGAGGGCAACTTAACCGGAAGCGTTAAATATTCGACGCAGTCGAGCTACGATCTCGGACTTTCAACTCAAAACATAACCGAATCTTTCTCGAAGGATATAGGGATAACGGCCGGATATTCAAAGCAGGGCTTCAGCATACCGTTATTCGGATTGTCGCTTAAGAACGATATCGAGTTCAGTTTCTCATATACTAACTCTCAAAGTTCCACCATCATATACAATATGAACGACTATAAGCCGGGCGGCATTCCGCAGGACGGAACCAGCCGAATAACGATGGAGCCGAGAGTAAAATATACGATAAGTTCGAAGGTGACATTATCTATATTCTATACGCGGACTAGCATACAGCCGGTAGGCGCATCAAGAGTGCCGCCGTCCACTTCAAACGAAGCTGGCCTGGACGTGCATATATCGATACAATAGCGGCCGGTATAACCGATCACATTTATAAATCAAGAAGTGAAAAGACGGGGGGAACTGTTTATATTTATAAGCGCGATGGCGAATTTTAATAATATAATTACAGCAAACAAGGCGGGTAATAGATGAAAGATAAAAGAATTCTCTGGATAGACGATGAAATAGAGCTTCTGCGGTCTCACATAATCTTCTTATCCGAAAAGGGTTTTGAAGTAGATACAGTTACGAACGGGGAAGACGCGGTTAACTCGGTAAAAGAAAAGAACTATGATCTAATTTTTCTTGATGAGATGATGCCGGGAATAGGAGGGCTTGAAACTCTCGGTTTGATAAAAGATATCAATCAGAACATTCCGGTTGTTATGGTTACGAAGAGCGAGGAAGAGAGTCTGATGGACGAGGCAATAGGCGGAAAGATCTCTGATTATCTAACGAAGCCGGTAAATCCAAGTCAGATTTTACTTGTATGCAAGAAAATCCTTGAGGGAAAAAGGATATCGGGGCAGTACGCGGCGAAAGATTATCTTCAGGATTTCAACGAGATCTCGCGCGCATTTCTTAACGAGATGGATTTTCAGGAATGGACAGAGATCTACATGAAGCTTGTCAATTGGGATATGGAGCTCGACTCGCATCCTGAGATCAACCTCCGGCAGACACTAAACGATCAGAAGAAGGAAGGCAACAAGGAATTCTCCAAGTTTGTCGAAAAGAACTACAAGAAATGGACCGCCTCGCAGGGCGACGAATACACTCCGACGCTTACTCCAGAAATTACGTCGAAGTACGTACTTCCTCATCTTAAAGACGAGAAGAATTCGGTGTTTTATTTTGTTATAGACTGTCTTCGACTTGACCAGTGGCTGATAATGGAGAGCCTGCTTCAGGAATATTTTAAGATAAACAAGGATTATAATTACGCGATTCTTCCGACAGCCACTCCTTACGCCAGGAATGCTTTATTCAGCGGGCTTTACCCTTCGGAAATCGAAAAATATTATCCTCAATACTGGAGTTCCGGAGGCGACGACGAGAAGAGCATGAACAAATATGAGAAGGAGCTTCTTCAGCTATTGTTAGACAGGAAGAAGATAAAGCTCAAAAACGATTTGAAATATGTGAAGATCATCGATCCGGAAGTCGGGCGAAACTTTGAGCAGAACATAGGCTCATACCAGAACACACAGCTTACCGCAGTTGTTGTAAACTTTCTAGACATGATCGCGCACGGCAGGTCAGATTCCGACCTGCTGAAAGAAATCGCTCCGGACGAGCCGGCATACAGGTCGCTTACCGATACGTGGTTCAAGCACTCATCGCTTTACGCAACCTTTAAAGCTCTGGCAAGGATGAAGAACGCTAAGATAGTGGTTACCACCGATCACGGAAGCATACGCTCGCTGCGCGGGGCAAAGGTGCTGGGCGACAGGGAAGCATCGGTTAATCTTAGATTTAAATTCGGCAGGAATTTAAAAGTTGACGATAAGCATGCAGTCTACATCAAGAATCCAGAGGATTATAAACTTCCGAAAATGGGAGTAACAATTAATTATATTATAGCCAAGGAAGATTACTACTTCGTATATCCGACCGACTATCATAAATATCTTACCTATTACAAGGACACGTTTCAGCACGGGGGAATATCGATGGAAGAAATGATACTGCCAATAATAACTATGGAGCCCAAATAAAAATTGGAATTCCCCTATTATAAAAAAATAAAGAGCGAAGAAGAGACCGCCGGAATAGCGAGAGATTTTGCTGCTTCGCTGTCGGACGGCGACGTTGTAATATTGACAGGCAATCTCGGGGCCGGGAAGACATTCTTTGTGAAGCAGGCGGCAAAGGTTTTCGGAGTTAACAACGTCAACAGTCCGACATTCGCAATAGTAAACGAGTACAGCGGCTCGAGGAAGATATATCATTTTGATTTTTACAGGATAAACAAGCCGGCCGAGCTTTTCGATATCGGATTCAATGATTATCTTAACGATCCGGAAGCTGTTACTTTTATCGAGTGGGGTAATTTAATGCCGGAAGTGCTGCCCGAGAAGCGGATAGATATAATAATTAATTTAAATGAAGATTTTAGCAGAGAATTTAAAATAGTTAAACATGGATGAAAACAGACCTGTACTTGCATTAGAGACGTCGGAAACGCTTTGCGGGGCTTGCGTTTATTTTTCGGAGTTAAAATATTTTGAAGCATCGGTACATCTGAAGAATTCGCATGCCGAAAAGCTGTTTGAGGCGGTTGACTTTGTTATTAAATCGGCGGGATTGGTAACCGGTGATCTGGCGGCAGTAGCGGTTTCGGCAGGTCCGGGTTCATTTACCGGGTTGAGAATCGGAATGTCAGCGGCAAAGGGAATCGCATTCGGCTCATCGCTTCCCATAATTCCTGTGCCCACATTCGAGGCAATGGCGCTTGAAATTAAAGATTTTTTATCAGAGGGCGCTGAATTCATCATCGCCAATAAAGTAAACGTTGAAGAGATTTACTACGCCAAGTTTCAAATTAAATCTAATAATTATATATTTGCAGACGGATTGAGGATAATACGCCATCCCGAATTTTTAGAACTTGCGCAGACAGCGCCGGTATTCGGAAACGCGGTAAAATTTCTTTCAGGGAAAGTTTCCGCGGAAAGCAGAAATTTCTCGGCGCCGCCGGCAAGAATGGTAGGGAAGTGGAGCAAATTATTCGGCGAGGGATTGATGACAACAGACTACGACTACATTGAGCCGAACTATCTCAAAAATTTTATAATAAAGGAAAGAAAAAATGTTTAAGAAGATTTTGTCTTTATTTGTCTTCTTCAGCGTCTTTTGTTCCGCACAGCCCATCGGACCCAGAGTAACGGTCCCGAAAATCGATTACGATTTCAGCCATATATCCAAGGGCGCATCAATCTCCCATACCTTTGTACTTTATAACGGAGGGGGAGCAACGCTGGTAATGTCGGATGTCCGGACCTCATGCAAATGCATTACGGCCAGGCTAGACAAGACCACGCTGGCGCCGACAGATTCGGCGAATCTATATGTTGATTACACGAACACCGGCAATTCCAATTCTCTTGATAATTATGTATCCATAAAAACTAACGACCCAACAAATCCTAATCTACGAATTTTCATAACCCGCGCTGTTCCGAGAACGGGTCCCACATTATCTTCCATGCCTATAGACACATCGGCCGGAGGAGGGGTATATCCGGTACTTTATTTTCCGGAGACGAGTCATGATTTCGGGCAGTTAAAAGAGGGTCAGATAGTAGATCACGTATTCAAATTTTACAATAAGGGAAGCTCGGTTCTTAAGATAGGCAATATTAAAACATCGTGCGGATGCACAGCCGCACTAGTTAAATCGAAAGAACTGGGGCCTGACCGCGAAGGCGAATTAAGGGTTGAGTTCGACTCAAGCGGTAAATCGGGCAAGCTCAGCAGGAGCATAACAGTTATGTCAAACGATCCGAGAGAGCCCGCAAAAGTAATTCTTATTTATGCGGATGTAATTCGAAAGTAAACTAAGATGGCATGGTTTAAAAGATCAAAAGAAAATATTTCGCCCGATTCGCAGAAGAAGGATCTTCCGGACGGGCTTTGGGAAAAATGCCCGAGCTGCGGGGAGATAATTCACAAGAAGCAGCTGGAAAACAATCTGTGGACCTGCATGAAATGCAATTATCATTTCAGGATAGGCAGCGGGGAGTACATAGAAATTCTTCTTGATAAAGGAAGCTTCAAAGAGATGGATAAGAAGATGAGATCCGACGATCCGCTCGAGTTTGAGGACACTAAGAAGTATAAAGACCGCATACAGGAAACCATAAAAAAGCTGAACATGAACGACGCAATAAGGACAGGAACCGGAAAGATTAACGGGACCGACGTCGCGTTCGGATGCATGGATTTTAAGTTTATCGGCGGCAGTATGGGATCGGTTGTAGGGGAGAAGATAGCCAGACTGGTTGACAAAGCTTATAAAAGCAAGATTCCTTTAATAATAATATCGGCGAGCGGCGGCGCGAGAATGATGGAAGGCGCGTACTCGCTGATGCAGCTGGCTAAAACCAGCTCAAGGCTGGCAAAACTAGCAGAGGCAAAAATCCCGTACATCTCAATACTGACCGATCCTACTACCGGAGGTACGACAGCAAGCTACGCGATGCTCGGAGATTTTCATATAGCTGAGCCGCAGGCGCTAATAGGATTTGCGGGGCCCAGAGTGATTAAGCAAACTATCGGAAAAGATCTGCCGAAAGGTTTTCAGCGATCGGAGTTTCTGCTTGAAAAAGGATTTGTCGATCTGATCTCACCGAGAAAAGAACTGAAGAATAATATTTCCAATATTTTGACTTTAATCAGTTGAGGCGAAAATCAAAACCGTCAGCGGTATCAGGCAAATTCAGAAATTATCGAGCAATCTTAAAAGACAGGGAAAGACGATAGGCCTTGTACCCACGATGGGGTATCTTCACGAAGGTCATGGTTCTCTAGTAAGAAAATCAAAATCAAAAGCCGATATAACCATAGTATCGGTATTCGTAAACCCCACTCAATTTTCACCGAATGAAGATCTTGCCTCTTATCCCCGCGACATCGAAAGAGACAAAAAGCTCCTTAAAAGCTGCGGCGCAGATTATCTTTTCCTGCCTCAGGTATCCGAAATTTACGGCGAAAATTTCGGCAGTTTTGTTGAAGTAGAAGGCATCACCAACCGTTTAGAGGGAGAATTCCGCCCGACTCATTTTAAAGGAGTAACCACAATAGTATCAATTTTGTTTAACTGCGTTAAGCCTGACATTGCTTTCTTCGGCCAGAAAGACGCGCAGCAGGCAGCGGTTATCGCCAAAATGACCAGAGAGCTTAAGTTTGATATTAAGATTGTCGTCTGTCCTATTATAAGAGAACCGGACGGGCTGGCGATGAGCTCGAGGAACGTTTATCTTTCCCAAGGCGAAAGGAAAGACGCGCTTGTGCTCAGCAGATCTCTTAAACTCGCGTCTCAAATGATAAAAGCGGGCGAGAGAAATTCTTCAGTTATAATCTCCGCAATGAAGAAAACGGTTACAAGCGTTGACAGTTCTAAACTTGATTATATAGCAGTAGCTGACGAGGAGACCTTTGATCCTGCTGAAAAACTTGAAACCGGCAGAGCATACTATATTCTGATCGCATGCAGGATCGGCAGAACACGCCTCATAGATAATATAAGGATCAGGATTTAAGGAAGCTGCGGGGAGGGGAAATTTAAAGAGTAAACCGCGTTTATTCCCGTAAGCACTAATTCTTTAACGTAAGTAAATTTAATGTTAAGGCTATCAATTATCTTCCCGGCATTTCCGCCGGTAACATAAAATACCACGTCTTTCGCCTTCAGAGTATTCCGCAGATAGTTTTCAGTTCTTTCGGCTAATCCGGCAGTAGCGCCCAACACTCCGGCCGCGATTGAAGACTTAGTATCGCTGCCAATAAAATTTTTAAAATCGGACGAATCTACTTCGGGCAGCTGCGCGGTATTCTTATTAAGCGAGCCGAACATCATATTAATCCCGGGTGAAATCATTCCGCCGATGAACTCATTTGGCCATTTAACAATATTGAGAGTAGTTGCTGTACCGAGATCCATGGATACGACATAACTATTTTCATTAAGTCCGGCAGCGGCTGATTTTTTTGTCAGAAAGAGCGCGCCTTCGGCAGAGCAGATTCTATCGATGCCGAGTGTTTCCACTGAGCCGTAATTTATAATTAAATTAAATTTTACCGAACGGTTAATTAAGAAAGGAGTAATTCCCAGAGACTGTTTTATTCTGCGTGAGATTTTATCGGATAAAGCAGGCACAACCGAAGAGACTGCTATTTTTTCCGATGCTACAGAGACAATGAAATCGGCGGCCGTGTTATAATCATTAAAAGTACTGAAGCCGGCGAGTTCATCCCCGTTGAAAATTCCGGTTTTTATACTCGTGTTGCCGATATCGATAGCAGTAAGCATTATCCCAGACTCACGTCGCCGAAATAGATTTTTTCAATTTTCCCTTTATTTTTCAGAAGAAGAAAACCGTTTTCGTCGAGGTCGTCGAAAATTCCGTATTTAACATTATCGCCTTCCACAACCGAAATCTTCTCGCCGATGAGCCGGCATCTAGATTTCCAGTCCCGCATGAGATCGCCGGGAGACTTTAAGATCTTGGGCAATATCTCCTCGAAGATATTAAGAATTTCAGCCAGCAGGCGTTCGCGGTCAACATTTTCGTTTAATTCGGTTTTGACTGAAGTGGGAGGCACAGTAAAGCTTCCCTGGAAGAGAGTCTGATTAACATTTATTCCCATTCCAATTACCAGCTTATCGATCTTACTTCCCTGCGATGAAGATTCGAGGAGGATGCCTGCGATTTTCTTTCCGTTAACAAGCACGTCGTTCGGCCATTTAAGTTCTGTTCTGAGCTGGTAGAGATTTTCGATTGAGAGAGCCACGGCCAGGGATGAAGCAAAGTTTATGAGTCCGAAGTTATCGTTAAAATATTTTTTATTAGTCAGCAGAATTGAGAAAGTGAGGTTTTGCGCTTTGGCGCTGTACCAGATCCGTTCTTTTCTACCTCTGCCTTTATTTTGTTTTTCGGCAAGCAGTACAGTTCCGTCGTTATTATTCTTATTTGATTTATTCAGCAGAAACGAGTTTGTCGAGTCAATCTCATCGGCATATATAAAATTTCTTCCGATCGTTTCGGTATTCAGCTTTATGTCAAAACTTTCTAAATTAAACAAGATGCCCTCAAAATTTGTGTACCAAAGATAAATAAAATTTTCGAAAATGTGGCAGAATAATTGTCATATAGGGGATATGCATGACAAATAGTCGCACAATATGCCGTAACTGACAAAAACCAAAACTTAAGTAAATATGGTCTTAAATCATTATAAAATAATGGATTAGATAGAATCTATATTGATGGCATAATGGTTGTTAATAAGAGAGAAACTAAAAAAAGGATAAAACCATGACATACGTAATGTTTGAACCGCTGAAAGAATTTGAGAACTTAAATTCGAAGCTTCATAAAATATTCGGTGATTTACCGAATGTAGGAGTAGAATTCGGAACCTCATTTAATCCGAGGATAGATACATACGAAAGTGAAGAAAGTTTAATGATAGACGCGGAAATGCCGGGAGTTAAGAAAGAGGACATTAAGATATCGATGTTAAACGGAATACTGACATTAAGCGGCGAGAAGAAGAGCTACCGTTCAGGAGAAAAGGCAAAGACTGGTTTAAAGAATGAGAGGCTATTCGGTTCATTCAGCAGAAGCATAGCTCTTCCTGAGGACGCTGATCCGGAAAACGTTCAGGCGGCATTTGAAGACGGCGTACTGCACATAGAAGTATTCAGGAAAGTGCAGAAGCAGGAAAAAGAGAGAGTAATAAACATCAAATAAGGAATTAATTAATCTTTGCGGCTTACCGAAGCCGCATCAAATATTTCTAAAAGGAGTGATTTATAATGGGCAAGATAATAGGAATAGATTTAGGTACAACCAACTCGTGCGTAGCAGTAATGGAAGGGAACGATCCGGTTGTTATCCCGAATTCGGAGGGCGGCAGAACGACGCCGTCAGTAGTCGCATTTACAAAATCGGGCGACAGACTAGTAGGGCAGCCGGCGAAGAGACAGGCGATAACCAATCCGAAGAACACGATATTTTCAATTAAGAGATTTATGGGCAGGTTTATAAACGAAGTAAGCGATGAGAAAACCAAAGTGCCATATGAAGTAACCAACGGCGACGGAAATTCGGCGCGCGTAAAGATAGGCGACCGTGTTTACTCACCGCCTGAAATAAGCGCAATGATTCTTCAGAAAATGAAGAAGACAGCCGAGGAGTATTTAGGCCAGGAGGTAACCGAAGCGGTAATAACGGTTCCCGCATATTTCAACGATTCGCAGAGACAAGCTACCAAAGATGCCGGAGAGATAGCCGGATTAAAGGTAAAGAGAATCATCAACGAGCCGACGGCAGCGGCGCTGGCTTACGGACTGGATAAGAAAGGCAAAGACCACACAGTTGCAGTATACGATTTAGGCGGCGGTACATTTGATATATCAATACTTCAGCTCGGCGACGGAGTGTTCGAAGTTAAATCTACCAACGGCGATACTCATCTCGGCGGCGACGACTTCGACCAGAGAATAATCGACTTCCTTGCAGACGAGTTTAAAAAGCAGGAAGGAATCGATCTGAGAAAAGATCCGATGGCGTTGCAGAGACTTAAAGAAGCAGCCGAGAAGGCGAAGATTGAGCTGTCGTCATCATCTTCAACCGATGTAAATCTTCCGTTCGTTACGGCAACGCAGGACGGTCCGAAGCACCTCAACATTACATTGGCAAGAGCGAAATTCGAGCAGCTAATAGACGATCTCGTGCAGAGGACAAAGATACCGTGCGAACAGGCAATTAAAGACGCCGGTGTAGCAAGTTCGGAAATCGACGAAGTAATACTTGTCGGCGGTTCTACCAGGATCCCGATGGTTCAGGAGCTGGTTAAGAAAGTATTCGGAAGGGAGCCTCACAAAGGCGTGAATCCGGACGAGGTTGTAGCCGTAGGCGCTGCGATACAGGGCGGGGTATTAACAGGCGATATTAAGGACGTACTTCTTCTTGACGTAACTCCTCTTTCGCTGGGTATTGAAACACTGGGCGGCGTAATGACGAAGCTTATAGACGCCAACACAACAATACCAACCAAGAAGAGCGAAGTATTTTCAACGGCATCCGACAGTCAGCCTTCCGTTGAGATAAATGTACTTCAGGGCGAGCGGCCGATGGCTGCAGACAACAGGACGCTCGGCAGATTCCATCTTGACGGAATTCCGCCGGCACCGAGAGGCGTACCGCAGATAGAAGTAACTTTCGATATAGACGCAACCGGAATTCTTCATGTTGCGGCAAAAGACAAAGCCACAAACAAAGAGCAGAGCATTAGAATAACCTCATCGAGCGGCTTATCAAAAGATGAGATAGAAAAAATGAAACGCGACGCGACCGAGCACGCGGCGGAAGATAAAATGAAAAAAGAATCGATCGAGGTGAAGAACCAGGCCGACAGTCTAGTCTTCCAGACAAAAAAGCAGATGGAAGAGCTGAAGGACAAAATTTCGGCAGATTCGAAATCGAAGCTTGAAGCTGAGATCAAAAAAGTTGAAGATGCAATTTCTTCCAACAACACAGATCAGATGAAATCGGCAACAGAATCGCTGAACAAGGTATGGAACGAAATTGCTTCTCAGCTTTACAGCCAGACCGGGCAGCCGGGAGCAGGGGCTCAGGGCGGGCCGCAGGCTGAACAGCAGCAGACAGAAGCCAAAGATAAAGCAGACGACAAGGAAGTCCAAGACGCATCATATGAAGTAGTGGACGAAGAGAAAGACAAAAACAAATCTAAGTAATTCCGGCGGGGCTTTGCTAATAGGTAAAGCCCCACTGTCTTCACAGTTTGATAACCATGAATAAAGCATTGAATAATAATATCAGGAGATAAAAATGAGTGAAAATACAGAAAACGGATTTGTTAAGGTTCAGGAGGAGAACAACTATTCAATAGACCGTTCTTTGGAGCTTGAAGTAAGCTACGCTCCTCTAGTTGATATATACGAAACCGACAACGAATTCGTTCTTATAGCAAACATGCCAGGCGTTCCGAAGGAAAACATACAGCTTAAATTTGAGGACGGAACCTTAAGCATTTTCGGAAGAATAAACTATAACGAAGCGGTCAACAGAAAATACATATTAAACGAAAACGAGATAGGAAATTATTTCAGAAAATTCAGAGTATCCAGCGGAATAGACGAGACCAAAATAGAGGCGGAATATACGAACGGCCAGTTATACGTTACTCTGCCGAAGCACTAAAGAATAAAGCCCAGAACGATAAACATCAAATAGAATTTCAAAGCTAATCACGGCCCGTCAATTAAGACGGGCTTTTTTTTTATAGATTCAGGCCAGACTTTTAACGCGGGGCATGTAGACTTTTCTTTCCGATACGGAGCAGTAAACGGGGAGTTCAAAAAATTTTTTTATCTGAATTATATATTTAATTATTACTATCTTATACTTATTTTTCCGGCTCTCATGGGGTAAAATAATATAAAGAATACGGATGACGCCAAGTTCAAAAAAGAGCAGAATAATATTTATTGATCTAATGCGGGCCTTTGCTGTGCTTCAGATGGTGCAGGGGCATACAGTTGACGTGCTTCTATCGAACACTTACAGAAATTTCGATTCGCCTGTCTTCACATTATGGTATTTTATGAGAGGAATGACAGCACCGATATTTTTGTTTACGGCAGGTACGGTATTCACTTATTTATTCAGGCTAGTGAACGAACCTTTCATTTCGAATCCAAGGACAAAAAAAGGTATTAGGAGATTTCTGCTGCTTGTCGGCTTAGGATATCTTCTGCGTTATCCGACGCCGACAATTATAAATTTTTCAAACATATCGCCTATGCAGTGGAAAGTATTTTTCGCAGTTGACGTTCTTCATCTTATAGGATTCGGCATATTCTTCGTAATGGTGTCCGCTTTTATTGCCGAAAGAACCAAGCTGAGCGACTACATAGTATTTTCTTTCGGGGCAATAATGTTCTTTATCCTTTCCATACCTTTCAGCAGAATAAACTGGCTTAACTATCTGCCTGCTGCTGCGGCCGGATATTTTTATACAGGCAGCGGTTCAAATTTCCCTTTATTTCCGTGGGCAGGTTATGTTATAGCGGGCGGAGTTCTCGGCAGTTATCTGGCAAAGCATCCGATGGTTTTCAAGTCAGTAAAATTCAGCATAAGACTGGCATTGTTCGGAGTTCTATTTATAGTACTCGCGCTTATAGGAAATTTCGCCGAGCTGGGAATAACCGGACACAGCACGCTGTGGACAACCAGTCCTAATCTTATTTTATACAGGCTCGGCATAGTTCTGCTTTTGAATGCCGCAGTTTCAATTATTTCGCTTAAGGTAGAATCTATACCGCGAATATTGATTTTAATAGGCAGAAACACGTTATTGATCTACGTTGTTCATCTAACGATATTATACGGCAGCGCATGGAATCCGGGACTGGCGGCATTTTACGATCACAGTTTCAATGTTTGGAGCACCATCGGAACCGCAGCCGCTATGATTACAGCGATGACATTGATGGTACTTATAATTCATCAGTTTAAGATCCGCAATAAAGAATTGGTGACATAAAGATTTTATGGCGCAAGGCAGTTTTTAAATTAAATACAGAAAGAAGAGATGAGGAAATCATCATCCACAGAACCCGAACTAAACGATGAGGACAGCAGGTACGAGCAGTCGCTGCGGCCGCTGGCGCTGCATGATTTTTCCGGCCAGGCAAAAATCACAGAAAACCTGAACGTCTTTATTTCGGCGGCAATGAAGAGGGGGGACGCGTTAGATCATGTGCTGTTAACGGGACCTCCGGGATTAGGCAAGACGACGCTCGCCCATATAATCGCGCACGAGCTCGGTGTAAGATTAAAAATTACATCGGGGCCGGTGCTGGAAAAACCGGGGGATCTTGCCGGAATCTTAACAAACCTTGAAGAAAGATCGGTACTGTTTATAGACGAGATTCACCGGCTTAGTCCCGTTGTAGAAGAATATCTTTATTCCGCTATGGAAGACTATAAGCTAGACATAATGATAGACAGCGGGCCGAACGCGAGAAGCGTTCAGATAAAGCTGCCCAAATACACTCTTGTAGGCGCAACGACCAGAGCGGGAATGTTAACCGCTCCGCTTCGCGACAGGTTCGGCATCAAATTCAGGCTTGATTATTACGACGCGCAGACATTAAACAGAATAATCACCCGCTCGGCTGGGCTACTGGACTTGAAGATCGCGGCAGATGCTTCTTTAGAAATCGCGAAAAGATCGCGCGGCACACCGAGAATCGCCAACCGGCTGCTCAGGCGTACACGTGATTTTGCCGATTACGCCGACAAGAGTATTATCGATCTCGGAGTATCAAAAAAAGCTTTGGACGCGTTAGAAGTTCAAGAGTTCGGGCTGGACGAGTTGGTTAAGGATATTATTCTGGCGATCATAGACAAGTACAGCGGAGGTCCTGTAGGGTTAAACACTTTAGCAGTAGCGGTAAACGAAGATCCCGGAACTATAGAAGAAGTTTACGAGCCGTTTCTTATACAGCAGGGTTTTATACAGCGGACGCCCAGGGGCAGAGAAGCTACGGAGCTGGCTTATAAGAGA
>JBJKTB010000488.1:0-2506 GCA_046703345.1 Ignavibacteriaceae bacterium | reverse complement strand
TCCCTACTATCTGGACCGCGCATTTGCCGGTTCCATAGTAAGCCAGTATTTTGAGATATTCTCAAACATAAATCCAGTTTTAATTTTTATTCTCGCTCCAATTGTAGCGGGATTAACTACGCGAGTGAGCGTTTACAAAATGATGATATACGGAACAACTGTTATGGCGCTGCCTACTTTTCTTCTTGCGGTAGGTCCTAACATGTATCTCTTCCTTCTTTACGTGCTTACGATGACGATCGGTGAGGCGATGTGGTCGCCGAGATTTTTACAATGGATAGCGGAGGTCGCTCCCAAAGGAATGACAGGGCTTTACATGGGTGTAGGGCAGTTCCCGTGGTTTCTCACAAAAGTTATTACGGGATTTTATTCCGGCTGGTTTCTGATGAAATATGTTCCGCTCGATACTCCTCCATCCGAAATGCATTCGGGGATGATGTGGTTTATTTACGGACTTATCGCCGTGATTACACCTGTCGGTTTAGTATTATCTAAAAACTGGATGATGAAAGATTTTAAGCTGAAGGCCGAAAATTAATTAAAATGTTAAGAATGAATTTATTATTTTAATACTTAATAGACTTCATCAGAAGCACCGGAATCAGCATATCCGGCGGTTTGTTAAGGAAAAATTTTCGAACATTCCGGGGAGTGTTAAATGAACGTACTTTTATACTTAGCAATTGCTGTCCTTTTTTATATTATCGCGAGTATAGTATACGCGCGGTACATAGCACGGAATCTCGGAGAAGATCCGAAACATCCTACTCCGGCAAACACTATTAACGACGGCCGGGATTATGTCCCGACAAAAAGATACGTAGTTTTCGCACATCATTTTTCAGCGATAGCCGGAGCAGGGCCCATAATAGGCCCGACAATGGCTATTCTATACGGATTCTTGCCGGCGTGGCTGTGGGTAGTATTCGGATCTATCTTCATAGGCGCTGTTCACGATTTTACGGCTTTGTTTATAAGCATACGCGAAGGCGGAAAATCGATGGCGGAAGTCGCGCGTAAAACATTAGGCAAAACTGGGTTTAATCTCTTTATAACATTCACTGTATTGATGCTGGTGCTGATTACATCTTCATTCCTCAGCGCAACCGCAATTTCACTTACTTCACTTTGGCCGTTAACTAAGCTGGGTGTTTCAGAAGGCGAGACTATTTTACATAAAGTAGTAATAGGCGGAGTTACTTACGGTAAGATAGGCGGAATAGCTTCGACATCGGTGATTATTATTACTCTGGTTTCACCGCTGCTAGGGTGGCTGATATTCAAGAAGGGTATAAAAACTTTTCTTTCCTATATAATCGCACTCTTCATTTGTGTTGTCTCCATAATTGTCGGGATTCATTATCCCGTCAGTCTAGAGCCTACGCATTGGATGATAATAATTTCAATTTATGTTTTTATAGCCGCCGGAGTTCCGGTATGGGCAATACTTCAGCCCCGCGATTTTATAATTGTTCAGATACTATACGGCGGAATTATACTGATGGTTACTTCTCTATTATTCGTAGGATTCGGAGGAGCGACGCTATCGATGCCCAGTTTTAATCTGGCGGAAGGAGTTAAATCATTAGGGATGATCTGGCCTATGATGTTTATAACGATTGCGTGCGGCGCCATTTCAGGTTTCCACTCGCTTGTAGCGGGCGGAACAACAAGCAAACAGCTTTCGGCGGAAACAGACGCGAGGAAAATCGGCTATAACGCGATGCTTCTGGAATCACTGCTTGCGGTCTGCGTGCTGCTTGCAATCGGCGTCGGGTTGCGCTTCGTGGATTATAAAGCGATTGTCTGGCCGATCGATCCGGGCACAAAGTCAAATCCAATTCTGGGCTTTTCTCTGGCGGCCGGTCATCTCTTTAATCAAGGACTCGGTATCCCCGTAGCGCTCGGTACAGTTTTCGGAATTCTGCTTGTTGAGGGATTTGTCGTTACGACTCTGGACGCAGCAGTAAGGTTAAACCGTTATCTATTTGAAGAGCTTTGGACTATTCTGTTTAAAAATCCGCCGAAAATTCTTAAGCATTACTGGTTCAACGCCGGCATCTCCGTCATACTGATGTGGATACTCGGCTATTCAAACGCCTTTTCAGTTTTGTGGCCTATCTTCGGAACGGCCAACCAGCTGCTTGCCGCGCTCGCTCTTCTCGCCGTCTCAAGCTGGCTTCTGCTTAAAGGGAAGAAATATTTCTTCGCGCTGTTCCCGGCTATTTTCATGATCGTAACCACCGTAACTTCGCTGATAATTTTAATGATGAGCTATATCCGCACGCGTAATTATATTTTAATTGTTGTAGACGCTCTGCTTTTCATTCTTTCTTTAGGTGTTACGGCGCTTGTAGTAAAAACTTTCTTAAAGCCGCTCAGACCGAAGAAATCGAAAGCGGAAGAAAAAATTTCCCAACCGGTACTTGAGTAATTCAATAAAGAACAAAACCGATATTTTAGATGGCTGTTAAGTTCAACAAGATATCCGCGATAAGAATAATTA
>JBJKTB010000487.1:0-4349 GCA_046703345.1 Ignavibacteriaceae bacterium | reverse complement strand
TTGTTCTGCTTAGTAAATTGAACCCCTGAAAAACGAAACCGATTTTTTTATTTCTTATCAAGGCAAGTTCATCCCGGTTCAATTTACCTACCTCTATATTGTCAAGCACATAAGTACCTTTTGTCGGTGTATCGAGACAGCCCAAAATATTCATGAAGGTAGATTTTCCGGATCCCGATGCTCCCATTATCGCTACAAATTCCCCGTTGGATATTTCAATAGATACGCCTCTGAGCGCATGCACTTCAACTTCTCCGAGCGGGTATATCTTTGCGAGCTTGTCTATTAAGATCAGCCTGCCGTTTGAAGCCGCTGAATTTTTCGAACCTCCCGCAGCCGCTTCGGCATTAAACAACTCCGAATTTATCCTTGTCATATCATTACCTTCCCATAAACCTTCCGCCGCCCCTCTGCTCGCCGAAAGGACTTCGGCCTTGTGTGCCGCTCTGATCCCCGCTCGCATCCGCGCCCATCACTATCTGGTCTCCATCTTTTATTTCTCCCGAAAGAATTTCAGTATATTTACCATCATTCATTCCGGTTCTAACGAAGACCGGTTTTAGTTTGCCTTTCGAATCAAGTATCCAAACCCTTCCCCGGCCGACCTGATTAACGGGCACGAATGAGCTCTTTTCATACTGGGGATACTTATTTATTATTGTGTACTGGTTTACCCCTGTGGTTTGATCAGGCTGAAGTGACGGCTCAGTAGTTTGAACCTTCCTTGCAGGTCTTGTTTTATCAAACGCTTTTTTAAATTCGGCCATCATCTCTTCCCTGCTCATCTTGCCGCCGTGAGCTTTCAAAATAGAATCCCGCATCGTCGCAAACCTGCTGCGATCGAAATTGGCTCTGGTTCCCTGTTCCGGACTTCTTCTGTTTTGATCTCCGCTCGTTCTTTCCTGCTTAGACAGCGTCTGAGCGGGTTTGCGGTTATTAACCTGCGCCACGGCCTTACCCGCGGATTGATCATTCCCGTTTTGTTCTTTCATCCTGTTTCGGAACATATCCCTCATTTCCTTCATCATCGTAGTATCTATAAGATCCGGAGACGGCTGAAACCTAAGAGCCAGATTGGATACTTTAAGCACATCCTTCTTCTCGCCGACTAGGATCTTCACGTTTGCCGTCATGCCGGGCATTAGTTTTAAATCGTCGTTTTCAACACTTATAATAACGGTATAATTTACTACGTTTGAAACAATCTGCGGCGCCAGTCTTATTTGAGAAACTCTTCCGTTGAAATTATCGTTCGGATACGCGTCAACCGTAAAAGTAACCGACTGTCCGACGCTAACGCTGCCTATATCAGATTCGTCTACAGTTGCCTCTACCTGCATTTTGCTCAGATCGTTAGCTATTGTAAAAAGAGTTGGAGAAGAAAAACTCGCCGCTACGGTCTGCCCGACCGATACTTGTCTGTTGATTACAACGCCGTTAATAGGCGCGTATATTGTTGCGTAATCCAGGTTAAGTTTCGCCTTATCCAGCTGAGCCTGGGCCTGCTTAAGAGAAGCTTTGTCAGACTCATAATTTGCCACAGCCGCATCGTAGTTAGCCTGCGACTCAAGTTTTTTGTCGTACAATGCTTTGGTACGCTGGTATGTGCGTTCAGATTCGTTAGCCTGCGCTTGCGCCCTATCCATACTCGCCTCTGCATCTTTAACCGCCTGATTTAAAAATGTCGGATCTATCTGAGCGATTATTTGTCCCGCTTTTACAACAGAATTAAAATCGGCATAAAGTTTCGAGATGATGCCGGAAACCTGTGTTCCGACGTCTACCGAGGTTACCGCGTTTAACGTTCCGGTAGCCGTAACGTACAGAGCCATATCGCCTTTGCTCACTTTGTCAAACCGGAATGTATATTCGTCGGCCGATTTGTTGAAGAATAAAAAATAAACAGCGGCGATCACCGCTATGGCCGCAATCGAAATAATGACTATTTTTCTCATATTATCTCCCAAATAGGAATAGATCAGGAATTCTATTTAAATTTTATTTTTTACAGTTAACTAACCTCATAAAAGATTTGCGTCTGACCGGAACATACGGCAGAATTGTTCGGAAATGTCCCCGTTAAAAAAGCAGAATTGATCAGACAAAAATATGGTATTGAATTCTTTGTCAAAATAATATTCCGGTTTATTTTAAAACACCCATTGCGCGTTCGAGTTTTGCATAACCGACCTGATAATCATAGAGCGACTGAATATAGGAAGTCTGCGCGTTATAATAACCGACTGTCGCGTCCGTAATTTCTACGGCGCTCCCTACTTTGGCTTTATATCTGCCTTCGGCAAGTTTTAAAGTCTGCTCCGCCTGAGCAACCAACGCGCGTGTTGCTGTAATTCTTTGCCTGGCTTCCTCCAAACCTGAATACTGCTGCTGAACATCCAGTACAACAGCCTGCACTAGCGCGTCGTTAGAAGCTTCGGCTATTTTTAGGTTCGCTCTGGCCTGATCTATTCCGGCATCAAGCGCAAATCCCTGGAAAATCGGAACCGAAACGTTAAGGCCTACATTCCATGAATTTGGAAACTGCTGCTGCAGACTATAACTCTTCCAGTTATATCCTCCGGTTACGCTTATAGATGGAAGATTGGCAGTCCATGCTGAAGTTACCATCGATTTTCCGGCTTCAACCTGGAATCTTCCTGCGATCAGCTCCGGTCTGTTTTTCATAGCTTTTTCAATTGCAGTTTTTACATCAATGCTGTCGTACTGACTGAATTCCAGATTATCTTCCAGCTTTATGTTTTCCGGAAGTTTTTGGTTAAGCACGTTTTCAAGCTGCAGCTTTCCTATCCTGAGATTATTTTCTGCTGAAATTAAATTAACCTTAGCATTTGCTAAATCGGTTTGCGCTTTCAAAACATCGAAAAGCGGACTGGTGCCGACTTTATAAAACGCCTGTGTCTGCGTTAAATGCTCTTCCGCCTGTTTAACCGTTTGTGTGCTTACATCCCGCAGCCGTTTTAATTGAAGAAAACCGAAGTACGCTATATCGGTTGAGAGAATTAAGTTTTGCTTAACTCCGATAAGATCCTGGCCCGTGGCATTTCTTAAATCGGCAGAAGCGGAAATTTTTGAATAAGTCTTTCCGAAATCGAATACCATCTGCTGAGCCTGAAAACCGTATGAAAAATTGTTGTAAAAACCTTCTCTCTCAATCGGTCCTATAAAAGTAGTTCCCCCGTTCCTTGTCCAGCCTGTCTGAAATGATATTTGCGGAAATAATGATGATCTGGATGAAGTAAATGTTGCCGCGGAATATTCGTAATTCCCCTCGGCTATTTTTATCTGCGGATTTCTTTCCAGTGCAATATCGATGCACTGCTTCAGCGTCAGTGTCTGCTGCTGCGCTGAACCTTGTCCGCTCAAACTAATTAGTAAGACGGCAACCGTAACTCCGACTTTAAATATTTTACTGCTCATTATTTCCCTCGACAATCATCTTCGCTCTAAACCTTTCTTCAAAGATGGTATACAACGTTGGTATAAATACAAGCGTAAGTACAGTGGAAACACTTAATCCGCCGATTACCGCAATAGCCAGCGGAGCCTGAGAAGTTTCGCCGCCTATTCCCAACGCGAGCGGAATTAATCCCAGTACTGTTGCAATCGTCGTCATTAAAATTGGTTTCAGCCTTGTTCTTCCGGCTTTGATAACGGCTTCATGAAGTTCTATGCCGGTCTTTCTAAGCCGGTTGGTATAATCAACCAGCAGAATTCCGTTTGATACAACAATTCCGATCATTACTATTACGCCCTCGAACGAAGTTACCGACAGCGTAGTGCCAGTTAAGAACAGGGCCCACAGCACTCCCACCATGCCCAGCGGAACCGTAAACATGATTAAGAACGGATCGATAAGCGATTGAAACTGCGAAGCCATAACCATATAAACCAGTATGATTGCGAGTATGAGTGCAAGAGAAAGATTTCCGAACACCTGTTTTTGCTGCTCCACATTTCCGCTCTGGTGAATCTGAAATCCTGTTGGAAGCTGAATGTCCGCCAGTTTCTCTTTTATGTCGTTTGCTACACTGCCTAAGTCCCTTCCGCTTACGTTCGCTGTTACTTCAACTATTCTTTCCTGGTATCGTCTGTCAATTTGAATCGGCGATTTTGACATCTCAACATTGACTAAGTTACCAAGTTGAACAAGCTGTCCCTCCGAATTCTGTACGGTTAAGTTCTTTATGTCATCAATCTTATTTCTATAATCTTCCGACAGCCTCACCAGAATATTATACTGGTTGCCGCTTCCCGGATCAGTGTAAATAGAGGCAACCGATCCGCTGATAGCCGTAGCGATTGTGTTCGATATCTGCTGAACATTCACT
>JBJKTB010000486.1:0-4533 GCA_046703345.1 Ignavibacteriaceae bacterium | reverse complement strand
AGAAAAGAAATTTTCGCGTCCCGGGTAAAAAGGATACCGATATTCGGATGGCTTATTACTTTGTTAAGACTGGCAGAAAAACAGGAATTAAGACGCGAGACGGTTATAGAAGAACTGGAGCTGGAGTTCCCGCAAGAAGAAGCAGAAATGCAGTTCGATACAATGACAAACTGGGGGCGCTACGGCGAAATGTTCGTATACGACGATAACGAAGAAATAATTTATTTGGAGCAGGCTCCGGCTAACTAGGAACGACTTAAACTTCAATTTAGCCAAATTCACACGGTACGATTAAGTTTGCCTTCAATAATAAAAACTTTTTGAACTTGGTTATAACGCATTATTTAATTTTTCGGTTTCACATTTCGGCAGGCAATTGTGTTTTATATCTCTGCGGAAACTCTTAGTCTCTTTCCTTTGTATAATTAATGATATCTTGAATACGGCGAACAAATTTTTCGTCATTCATAATAATAAATAATTTTGCTAATTTTGTGTTTATTCAAATGAAAAATTGGAAGAAATAAATGGCTGATATAACAAAAAGCGGGATATTAAATGCTTTAAAGAAAGTTGACGATCCGAATGTTAACAAAGATCTTTTGATTTTAAATTCCGTTAAGAATTTCGAAGTGAAGAAAAATAAACTCTCGGTTGAAATTTCGTTGACTGTTCCGCAGTCGGCGGTAACCGAACAGCTGAAGGATAAATTTGCGGAAGCCTTAAAAAGCGAATTCAAAGAGCTCGATAAAGTAGATCTGAAAATAGAAACCAAGGTAAGCGTGCATCAGGACAGCAAGAAGAATGCTATTCTGCCCGGCATAAAAAACACCATAGCCGTAGCAAGCGGCAAAGGCGGAGTAGGCAAAAGTACGGTTGCTGTAAATCTCGCCGTCGCTCTGGCAAAGGAAGGCGCGTCTGTCGGACTTATAGACGCCGATATATACGGCCCCAGCATTCCGTTGATGCTTGGTATAAATGAAAAGCCGAAGGTATTCCAGAGCAAGCAGTCAATGAGAATTTTACCGCTGAGTAATTACGGCATTAAAGTAATGTCAATCGGACTCCTTGTCGATGACAACGCGCCAGTAATCTGGAGAGGACCGATGGCAAGCGGCGCGATAAAGCAGTTTATGACTGACGTGGAATGGGGCGAGCTTGATTACTTGATTTTCGACCTCCCACCCGGAACCGGCGACATACAGCTTACTCTGGTTCAGACTATTCCTCTTACAGGAGCGGTAATAGTAACCACGCCTCAGGAGGTTTCTTTAATAGACGCAAGAAAAGCTTTAAAGATGTTCTCCCGCGTTAACGTCCCCGTTCTCGGCATAGTTGAAAATATGAGCTATTTTATAGCTCCGGATACGGGCAAAAAATACGATATCTTCGGAAGCGGCGGCGGTTCTAAGATTGCGGCCGAACTGGAAGCGCCCTTCCTCGGCGGCATTCCGATCGATCCGAGAATCAGGATCGGAGGAGACTCAGGAGTTCCTATATTATACGACAATCCGGACAGCGATCATGCCGCGGTTATTTCGGATATAGCCAGACACCTGGCGGATCAGATTAACTTAAGGAATATGAATCCCGCTGCGTCCGGCATCGAGATTTCGCTCGGCGATGACGAGTAACTTTGCGGATAATTTACGATTATCATCGAATACTTGAAGAGGATTTTATCGGGGGTAATTTATGGATGAGCTGATGAAAGACGATGTATTAAAAGCCCTGAATACGATAAGGCCATACCTTCAGGCTGACAGCGGCGATATCGAATTAATAGAAATAACCGATGATGCCATCGTAAAAGTAAAGTTAACTGGCGCGTGCAGCATCTGTCCCATGTTTCAAATGACGTTACGCGCGGGTGTTGAAAGATCACTCATGCGCCATGTACCTGGCATTAAAAGAGTGGAAGCCGTAAATTAAAACCGGCCTGAATACTTTTATTTTTTTAACAAATTTAAGTTATGACTGACGCAGCACTGAAAAGATTGTTAAAAATTATTTTGATAACTGCGGGCGCAGGGATTCTCGTCTATTTATTGTACGTCCTTTACAACATCATAATCCTTATCGCTATCTCGGTACTGCTTGCGTTTATCTTCGATCCGTTCGTCCGGATTCTCGAACAGAAAGGATTCAGCAGGCTTTCCTCCACTCTAATGATATTCGTGATAACGGCTTTCTTTATTTACCTGGGCTTATCATTTATAGTTCCCAAGTTAATCACGCAGATGAATCAGCTTGTTGCCGCGCTTCATGTAACTTCAATACATGAGCAGATAGTAACGCTTGAAAATGAAATTTATAAATATCTTCCGTTTTTTCACCTTGGCGAACTTACCAAGAGGATCGAAGAATTTATTTCTTCGGGAATTATTAATTCCTTCGATAAGATCACTACGGTCCTTTCCAGCATTGTATCGATCATTGCGCTCGTCGTTATCGTTCCCTTCGTAACTTTTTTCCTGCTGAAGGACAGCAGATCTATTCTTCACGGAATTCTTCAGCTGATGCCGAACAAATATTTCGAAATGTCTTACTGGATAGTAAAAAAAGTAAGCCATCAGCTCGCAAGGTTCGTAAGGGGATGGATCTTCGACGCGGCATTTGTGGGCATCGCGTGCGGACTCGGATATTATTTCCTCGGTTTGCGAAACGCGCTTCCGCTCGGATTAATTTCGGGGCTTGGGCATCTCGTTCCTTATTTCGGCCCTATAATCGGAGGTGTTCCGGCAATAATTATCTCGGTGATTCAGTACGGGGATTTTTCTCACGTTCCGTTTATAATTTTACTTATACTTGCTGTTTACGCGCTGGACAACGGCGTGGTTCAGCCTTTTGTATTCGCTAAAAGCGTGGATATGCACCCTGTGGTAATAATACTCCTTATTCTTGTAGGAAGTCAGTTGCTGGGAGTAATAGGCATGCTTCTGGTAATTCCCTTCGCAACCGTAGTTAGAACGGCAACAAAAGAAATTTATTTCGCGCTGAAGAATTATAAGATCTCGCGGCTTTAGAGATCTTTAAGAAATGCCGTCGGAATAAAATTTTATCCCGCCGATTTATGATTTTAACTCGTCCAAAAGTTTTTTTATAACCTCTACCGAATTTATTCCTTCCGCTTCCGCGCTGAAGTTAGTTATTATACGGTGCCGCAGAGTCGGTATCATTGCGAACTTCACGTCGTCTATATTGGGAGTAAATCTTCCGCTTATTACCGCCTTAGTCTTAGCGGCAAGTATAAGATACTGAGAAGCGCGCGGGCCTGCTCCCCAATTGATCCAATTCTTCACAAATTGAGGAGAGCCGCCGTTCTCCGGTCTCGTCATGTTGGCGGCTTTTACAGCGAACTCTATTACATTGTCGGCTACCGGTACTTTTCTAACAAGATCCTGAAATCCTATCAGTTCTTCATCCGTAACAACCTTAGAAAGTTCAGGCAGATAGCCGCTGGTGGTGGTCTTTACAATCTTTACTTCTTCATTAAAAGAAGGATAGTCGAGCCAAAGATTAAACATAAACCTATCGAGCTGCGCTTCGGGAAGAGGATAAGTTCCCTCCTGCTCAATCGGATTTTGAGTCGCCAGAACGAAGAAGGGCTCGGTAAGGGTATACGTTACTCCGGCCGTGGTCACTCGGTGTTCCTGCATTGCCTCGAGCAGAGCGGCCTGAGTTTTGGGAGGAGTACGATTTATTTCGTCCGCGAGAATTACATTGGCAAACACCGGTCCGGGAACAAATCTGAAATCTCTTTTTTTAGAAACCGGATCTTCCTCTATAAGCTCGGTTCCGGTGATATCGCTCGGCATAAGATCGGGAGTAAACTGTATACGGCTGAACTTCAGGTCCATAACTTCGGCAAGAGTTTTAATCAAAAGAGTCTTTGCGAGTCCAGGCACCCCGACAAGCAGGCAATGCCCCTTAGAAAGAAGCGAAACAAGCAGCTGATCGATAATTTCATCCTGACCGACAATAACTTTTGCTATCTCTTGTTTGATTTTTACTACTGTCTCGCTTAGTCTTTCGACCAACTGCACATCGCCCGCCGGGCTGCCGCCGTTATTCAATATTAATTCCTTTTGTTGCTGTGAAGTTGTATGCTCAACTTAATATTCTTTGTACACTTAATACTTTGCATTCGGCTGATAAACAATTTATAACATTATCTTCCAGTAAATTTTCTTCTTGAGCTCATTTATCCATTCCGTATAAAGCTTCTGTTTTATATACTGATCGGCAAGCTTTTTTATTTCGGGATAATCCGTTTCAAGGCTGGCGGTATGCTGCGGAATTCTCTTTTCAAGCCATACTATATGGTAGCCGTAGCTGTCCTTTCCGTATTCCAGTCACTTCGGGAAACTTATTTCGCCCTGTTTAAGCTTGGACACAACATCTTTCATTGAAGGATCGAGCTGATCCATGTAAAATGTGCCGAGGTCGCCGCCGTATGCAGCGGACTCTTTATCTTCGCTGTATTTTTTAGCGTAATAAGCGAACGTACTGTCGCCTTTAACAACGCTGTCT
>JBJKTB010000485.1:0-5197 GCA_046703345.1 Ignavibacteriaceae bacterium | reverse complement strand
TACGGTCTCTGGGCGCTGCTTCATATTCCGCTGATACTGCTTTGAAAATTCAGAAGTAAAAAGAATTCCGGCATAAGCTTAACACAGCCGGAATCCCTTTACGGATTTTTAATCTTACTTTATTAATCCTAAATCTTTTCTCTTCACAATTTCTAAAAAATTTAATACATTTTATCGAACTTAAAATACTCTTCGCCGCCGGTCTGCGATAACTTTAATCGGGGAGGAACCATGAACACCGTACAAAAGATGGAGGACTGGGCAGATCATCATCATCCCAAATGGATAGACTACTTGCGGATTTTACTCGGCGTTATACTCATAGTTAAAGGGATAGTATACGTCGTGAATAAAGATGAAGTAATGCTTATGTTCGAGACAAGCAAAATATGGGTGGTGCATTACGTCGTCTCACATTATGTGATAGGAGGATTTCTTGCATGCGGCGCGGCAATTGCTATCGGACTACTTACCAGGCCTGCGGCAGCTTTCGAGATTCCCGCTCTTCTCGGATCGATTATATTCATAGATTTTCACCGGGGATTGTTCGCGCTTAATTCCGCAGCTGTTTACTCGATTATCATACTTGCGCTCCTTCTTTTCTTCATGCTTTACGGAGGCGGAACGCTTTCGATCGATTACTATTTAACGAAGCATAAGGATAAGAACTACGATATTGTCTGATTCTGCACCGGATGTTAAGTATAGCTAAGAACCGGCCGGCGGGAAATTTTATATAATTTGCATTTTTTAATCCTGATCGGTGTGCTGCGTCATAGCCTTCGATTATTCCGTTTATATTCTTTTTTATAATGTCTACATTTAGAAAAAATCGATTATGTCCGTCACTTTAAATTGGAGGAAAAATGAACGCAGTACTAAGAATGGAAGATTGGGCCGATAAGCATCATCCGGGATTTCTTGATATATTCAGGGTTGCGCTCGGAGCGGTGCTTATAATGAAAGGCTTAATTTTCCTTTTTCATCTGTCGCCTCTGCATAACGCTATTCTCAGCAGCGGCTACGGATTAGTACCTTTCCTCGGCGCAGAGTATCTTGTTCTGGTCGGCATCTGCGGCGGAATACTCATACTGCTCGGCATGCTTACAAGATTTGCCGCGATTATAACTCTTCCCATTCCGATCGTTGAGCTGATAATCGCTATTCCCAACAGCTTTTCTGTCTGGAATACAGATACGCTGCTTTCCGCTATTGTTCTTCTTTTCCTCGTTTTCTTCCTTTTTTACGGCGGCGGGCCGTACTCGGTTGACCATTATCTTCAATCCCATGAAGATGATTGATTGGGGAGACTGAAAATAGAGGCTCTATATTTTAAGCAGGCCGGAATAATATCCGGCCTTTATATTTCAACTATTTTTTGACCTTCTGTTGACTTTCAGCGATCGAATTCAATATTTTAATGAAGCGGTCCTCAAAATTCTCTCCTGAACTATCATATTTCTCGATCTCTTAAAGGGGTACTCTGATGTTAAATAATTACTTGCCTCCAGTTTACCGGGACGGGGATTTTTATAGATAAAAATCCTTCCGGCTGCTGACGGTATCCGGTTTTATATAATATTTATTTTTCACATAGTACTCCTCCGAGCTGATCTTTACTGAGGTTCATTTAATTTATTTTAAAATAAATAAGGGGGCAGCAATGAGAATAAACATCAGTAAATTCCTTCTGGCCGCAGTCTTCGCCGCCGTTTTTTCTTTAACGACTTGTTCATCCATATCAACATTTAGCCAGTATGCCTATGAGCAGGCAACCTCGCTTAAGGTTGAATCGTTGGATTTAATGGATAAGGCCGTAGAGGATTACGCAGACCATCAGCAGGCGGCCGAAGCGCTTCAGACTAATCTTCAAAAAGCGCTTGAGTACTCAAAAGGAAGACCAGATAACGAGTTCTCGACAAGACAATGGGAAATATTGCTTTCGCCCGATCGTAATCTTCTCGGGTACTTTTTAAAGCGCTGGAAGGACGAAGGTAAATTATCGCCGGCGTATACAAAAGAGGCAAAGGGACTAGTCTCCGACGCTTTCGATACAATAATAGGTCTTGAAAGCGGTAAGATTAAACCTTCAAACGTAAAAGAATGAGGAGGTAAATATGCCTGACTTTAATGATTTTTTAAAAGCTTTGAAAGATAATCTGGTAGAACTGGCAAAAGCTGAATTTGCCGACTACCGCGACCAGGTGCTGTCTGACGGAACGGCTTTCGCCGAGAAAGCCAAAAACGATTTGAAAAGATGGAGCGAGGAACTTCTGGACGGAAGCTTGTCGAAGACCGACTTTGAGGCCTTAGTGAAAGGGAAAAGCGATCTGGCTGAAATGGAAGCGCTGAAGCTTGCAGGACTGACGCAGGTTAGGATAGACAAGGTTAAGGGCCGCGTACTCGATACCGTGATAGGGACGGCGTTCAAATTATTTTTGTGAAATAATGCTTTGTGAGACTTTGTGAACCGGAACTTTAAAAAGTACACCACAAAAAAGAAGGAGATAATTTAATGTTCAGTTCTCCGATCTTAGACATAGCCGTTTCACTCGCATTCACTTACCTTCTCCTTGCCATCATTGCCTCTTCGGCAAACGAGTGGATACTAAATTCCGTGTTAAACACGCGCGCAAAGGACTTAAAGAACTCGATCGAGAATCTTCTCTTCGACCCTCAGTGGAAAGCGATAGCCGGGAAACTTGTCAACAGTCCTTTTATAACATCTCTTAAAAGGACGGGTGAATCGTTTCCCTCTTACATACCCGCAAAGAATTTCGCGCAGGCTGTAACCCAGATAATAAAAGAAGACGTTGTTCCCGCGCCTGCCGGGATTCCGGACGTAGCTTCGCTGAAAATATTAGTAGCTGAAAACCGCATGATTACCGGCGAAGCGGAAAAGGTTTTAACGGGACTTCTGGACTCAGCAGAAGACAGTCTTGAGAAATTTCAGAAAGGGCTTGAGGATTTTTATAACGACGCGATGGACCGAGCTACCGGCTGGTACAAAAAGAAAGCGAAACGGGCAGCGTTTATAATCGCTGTTATTATAGCTTTCGCTTTGAACGTTGATACAATACAAATTACAAAGACGTTATGGCAGCAGCCTCAGCTGGCGAAACAGGCGGCGGATTACGCGGCTGCCAATATTTCCGCGGTAGACACTTCCGGCGGAAAGTTCGCAATTAAAGAATCCAAGTTAGCGCAGACGGATACAACCATAAAAAAATCTTCTTCAAGCGGGGATACTACGGTAGTCATTACTAACCAGAACATCAGAAATATGCATGACGCAAAATCAATGCTGGAGGGTATGAGTCTTCCCATCGGTTGGGCGGATCAGAATATTCCTTCGGCGGTAAACGGCAGCTGCGATTTTCTCGGATGGCTTTCCAAATTAATAGGTCTGCTGCTTACAGCCGGCGCTGTGTCTCTCGGCGCTCCGTTCTGGTTCGATCTCGCGAACAAGTTCATCAACATAAGGAACAGCGGCGCGAGGCCGGAAACAGAGCAGAACGGCAAGAAAAATAAGAAATAAATATTTGATTTAAACATTAATAATAGGAAGGAGAAATATAATGTCCCGGCCTGTTCTAAGATTATTCGACGGATTCTCAAATACTTCGCCCGAACTTAAGAACGATGTCAAGTTTCTTCAGAACGAGCTGAAGAACAAAGGCTATAAAATAAAAGCTGACGGATTGTTCGGAAGGGATACCGAAGAAATAGTTAAGAGATTCCAGAGAGATTATGATTTATATGACGACGGCATAGTAGGTTCTTTAACATGGGCGGCTCTGCTTAACGAGCCGCCGCCTGATATCTCGAAGGTCTTCCCCACGACAATTCCTAAAGAGGATCCTTCTTTTATCTTTCAGAACGATGAAGCGGTCAAATATAAAACCTTCATTATAGATTCAGCCGTAAAGTACGGACTTCAGTCATGCGTTGTACTCGGCATCGGCTCGCGCGAATCAAGATGGGGACTTGCGCTTAAGCCCGCCGGTCCTTCAGGCACAGGAGATACGATAAAGAGAAGATATCCAACTCAGTTCAGAACGGGGCCGCTGCCTCCCGACGGCGGCGGTTTCGGGAGGGGACTTATGCAGGTTGATTTCGACGCGCATGAGTTAGCGCGCGGAGACTTGTGGAAGGATCCGGCGGCTAATATAGATTACGGATGCAAGGTATTGTCCGACAGCATCGCCTTCATGAAAAGGAAAACGGACTTGAAGGACAGAGATCTGCTGCGCGCGGGAATTGCGGGTTACAACTGCGGACCGGGAAACGCTTTGAGAACCGTGCGTGACGGACTTGATATCGACTACTTTACGTTCGGCCGGGATTATTCTAAAGATGCACTCAACCGTGCCGGCTGGTTTCAGCTGAAAGGATGGGAGTGAAAAACCGCTTCGTTAAAAATGGAAAAATAGTCTGCGCATAAAAACGAAAACCTGTTGAGCTGAATTTATTTTCCCTTTTTGAATAAGTGCAGCGAACGATTAAGAAAGGAGTAAAATATGTCGGAACTCATTCTATATTATCTGACAAACAGAAATCATATCGGCGAGGACAGATGGAATCCCCAGGCATACGGTACAAAGTTCAGCGACGACGGAATGGAAAATCTCCGCTTCGGGAAGGTAACCGCTACCGCCGATGAGAATGAAATAACTGCGCTTCTTAATGAAGACTGCGGCTTCGGAAAAGGCAGCGGGGAAAAGCTTACGAAGTATCTTGTAGATAAGGCTAAAGATAATTCGGTAATCAAAGCCTTCCGCGAAGATATCGACAGATCGATGAGCGAGACGCTGCAGCCGGATGCCAAGCTCGGCTCCGCCGCAATGTTCGCAGAGCTTAAAAGCGAAATGATGAAATCCACCGACGTTGTGGTTTACGTTCACGGATTCAACGTGTCGTGGTACGACGCTGTGGGATCCGGGCTCGCGCTTCAGGAAATGCTTAACCGCAAAGGAATAGGAGACGATTCCCAGAAAGTGCTTGTTGTACTGTTCACCTGGCCATCCGACGGAATGATGATGCCTTTTGTTTCTTATAAATCCGACCGTACCGAAGCGAGAGGCTCGGGCAAGGCGCTTGGAAGAGGAATACTGAAACTTAGGGATTATCTCATCTCCTTAAGAGGAAGGGCGAAAGAAGAAGGCGAAGTGCTGTGCGAGCAGGACATTCATCTGCT
>JBJKTB010000484.1:0-8663 GCA_046703345.1 Ignavibacteriaceae bacterium | reverse complement strand
GGAACCTCGAAATAATAGTAGTAGATGATTCCTCAAACGACAACACTAGAGAAATTGTTGAAGTTTCTGCGGGAAAAGACAGCCGCATTAAATATCATCTCATCGATCATTCCGGCCGGCCGGCCGTACCGAGAAACTTCGGCATAAACGCCGCAAAGGGAGAACTGATTGCCTTTCTGGATGCCGACGATATCTGGCCTCCTAAAAAACTCGAGGAGCAGATTGAATTTCTCGGAAGGAACAGAGATCTTATTTTCGTTTATTCCATGAGCGTTACAATCGGCGATGTGAATATTTTTTCCCCTTATTATGAAGTGCTGCCCCTTCTGCATAAAGCCGCCCTCACAAGAGATGATTTAATAAAAAAAGGCAATGCGGTTTCGTGCTCAACAGTGCTGGCTAAAACTGATTTGCTTAAGAAATGCGGCGGATTCGATGAGGATCCGGAATTGAAAGCGGTCGAAGATTACGATTTGTGGCTGAGACTCGGCGAACTCGGCAGGTTCGGCTTTATTCCTAAAATTCACGCTTACTACAGGGTACATAAAACGCAGTCATCCAGCGACTGGCAGACCAAACAGAAACGGCTTGCTTATCTTGCCGAAAAAAGATCCCTGCCTCTGCCTCAGTACAAATTTTACAGGAACAAAGGAACAGCTTTAATGATGATAAGGAACTTAATTCATTTCGCAACCTATTTAAAAGTAAAGTATTTTTCATAATAAAGAAGTGCAGCCTTTTGACAGGATCTTCAGGAAATAAAAAAATACTATGCGCATCTGTTATGCAGAGCTGGGGCGGCGGCGAAGAATTTCTGCTTAACCTGAACTCGTTTGTTTCAGGCTATGAGTTTATCATCGCTTCTCCGCCGGGAAACGCGGCGCAGAAGTTTCGGGATAACGGTATTCAAGTTGAGATAATCAACGGCCTGAAAAAAATATTTAAGAATAATGGCGGCTGGGACTTATTATCCGTCTTGAAAGTAATAACGGGCGGAGCGGCTTCCACAATTAAAATAATTAAGCTAACTTTAAAAAGTAAATCGGAAATCATTCTTGCGAACGGAAGCTACGCGGGTATTTATTCGCTGCCGGCCGCTTTGATTGCCGGAAGAAAATTAATAATTGTACAGCATCTTATATACCCCGCTTCGTCGCTGGAAAGCAGAGCGTTGAAGATTTTAAACCGGTATTCGTTTAAGATTGTCTGTATTTCCAACTCTGTTGCTTCAAACGTTCATGAGATTTTAGGAAGCAGCAGCAAAACGGCCGTTATCCGCCACGGAATTAAAGTTCAGGAACTGAGCAAGGAAACAAAAATAAAATCCGGAACCATAGATTTAGGAATTGTCGGGAGTATAATAAGGCTTAAGGGAATTGATCTTGTAATAGAATCTATAAAGGAACTATTGCTGACGAATCCTAACATTTTTCTTCACATTTTCGGAAGCGTAAGGAAGGATGAAGATGATTCGCTAAAATACGAAAAAGAGATAAAGGGAAAAATCGACACTTACGGAATATCGGATCAGGTTATCTTTCACGGTTTTGTGGAATCTAAAGAAGACATTTACCGGGCTCTGGATATAGTAATTAACTATTCGATTGTTCCCGAATCGTTCTCTCTTACCGTACTCGAAGCGGCGGCGCGCGGCAGGATAGTTATAGCGTCAGATTTAGGCGGCCCGAAAGAGATAATAAAAGACGGCGATAGCGGCTTCCTCGTTGAGGCCGCCTCTCCGGAAAAGCTGAGGGAGAAAATAAAATTCTGCGTAGAAAACCTGTATTCCGAAGGCTTCGACAAAATAAGAGAAAACGCCGCCGTCTCCGTAAGAAAGAATTTTTCGTTTGAACGTTTCGCCGATGAATATAAAGAACTCTTTAATTCAGTTCAGCAGCAATAAATAAAGGTAAGAATTGCGGACAGCTATTGTACATGACTGGTTTGCGGGTTACGCCGGTTCCGAACGGTGCGTAGAATCATTTACAAATATTTGGCCGGACGCCGATGTCTTCGTGCTTTTCGATCTTCTTTCCGAAGAAGAGAGAAAGATAGTAGTTAAGAATAAAATACCTCACACTTCCTTCCTTCAAAAAAAGAAGGGAATAAAGAAGAATCACAGGAAATATCTCTCGCTGTTTCCTTATGCCGTCGAACAGTTCGATCTTTCCGGCTACGACCTTATCATCTCAAGTTCTCACGCGGTTGCTAAAGGCGTAATTACCGGTCCGAACCAGCTTCATATATGCTACTGCCACACGCCGATTAGATATGCGTGGGATCTTTCGCATCAGTATTTGAGAGAAGCAGGACTTCAAAGCGGCTTAAAAGCATTAATTGCAAAGGCAATTCTGCATTACATCAGGATGTGGGATGTTTCTGCATCCAAAAGAGTAGATTTTTTTATAGCTAATTCGCAGTACATCTCACGAAGGATCAAAAAATTTTATCGACGGGATGCGGAAGTTATTTACCCTCCTGTCGACACCGGTAAGTTCATGCACTCAAACAAAAAGGAAGATTATTATCTCGCGGCTTCACGGCTTGTACCTTATAAAAGGATCGACCTGATTGCCGAAGCTTTTTCTTCAATGCCGGATAAGAAACTTATAATAGTTGGCGAAGGCCCCGAACTCAATAAAATAAAATCGAAAGCGGCTCCGAATATTGAGTTTGCGGGTTACCAGCCGCACGCTAAACTTGCTGAGTACATGAGCAAAGCAAAGGCGTTCGTGTTTGCGGCTGAAGAGGATTTCGGAATAATGATCATTGAAGCGATGTCCTGCGGAACTCCGGTCATCGCGTATAATAAAGGCGGCGCGGCCGAATCGGTGGTTGACAACGAGACAGGAGTTTTCTTCGAAGAGCAGACAGCGTCGGGTATAAAGAATGCGGTTGAAAAGTTTGAACATGCTCAAAACTCTTTCGATCCGGAAAAACTGAGCGGGTACGCCAAAAATTTCGACAGGAAGATCTTCGAAGAAAAAATAAAACATTTCGTCGACGATAAGTGCGCGCAGTTCTTCGGACACGATAAAATCTGATTCCGAAATAACGGTACAGACATCATTAAAAATGAAATAATTATTCGGGAATGATCACAAACAAAAAATCGAATTATTATCTGCGGCTGTTCCTTGATTTGGGACTGCTGAACATCTCGTTTGTGATTTCGGCTCTTATAGCGCAGTCCCTCCGCATACTTCTTGCTCGGAATTATATGTTCGTTCTGATGGCCGGGCTTAACTTCGTCTGGTATTTCTTTTCGAACGTCATCAACTTTTACGAAGATTTCAGCATCAGAAATTTTTCTTACCAGTTCATTAAGATTCTGAGGAACGTAGCGGTTCAGGCACTTACCGCCGTACTCTTCATCTTCTTAACTAAAGAGGATCTGTTCACCCGTAACTTCATTCTTCTGTACGCCCTGATGCTTACTCTGCTGGTAAGCGTAAGAACTCAGGCGCTGAAATATTTTCTGGGCAGAATTAGAGGAAGCGGCAAGAACGCGCGCAATGTAATAATCATAGGCGCGGGTGAACTGGGAATGAACTTTCACCAGACCATTTCCGCGCATAAAGAATTCGGCTACAATTTTACGGGCTTTCTCGATGACGCCGATAACCTCTCAGGCAGCCCAAATCTTCTGGGAAAGATTAGCAGCCTCGATACAATACTTGAGGAAAAAGGAATTGAGGAAGTGGTAATTGCGCTTCCTATTTACGCCTCCGACCAGCTCGATGAAATTATAAGGATATGCAACAAGCACGCCGTACGCGTTCATATAATTCCCGATTACTTCCGTTTCCTTTCTAAAAAATTTCAGGTAAGCATGATGGGCAACTTCCCCATCATAACAGTAAGAAGCGAACCGCTGGCGGAGTTTCACTGGAGGGCAGTAAAAAGAACATTTGATATAATCGCCTCGCTTCTGGGAATAGTATTTATTCTTTCCTGGCTTTATCCTCTCCTGATGATGCTTAACAGAATATCTTCGCCGGGCCCTACATTGTTCGCGCAGGACAGAGTAGGGGCAGACGACGAAATATTTAAATGTTACAAGTTCCGATCGATGCATACGGGAAATAAGAGTCTCGAAAAATATCAGCCTACGGTAGAGAACGATCCGAGGATCACGAAGATCGGAAGATTCTTGAGAAAATCGAATATAGACGAACTGCCTCAGCTTTTTAACGTGCTGAAAGGAGAAATGTCTATAGTCGGCCCGCGCCCACATCCCATCGCTTTTAACGAGATATATAAAAAGATGGTTGAGGAAATAAAGATAAGAAGCTGGGTTAAGCCTGGCTTAACCGGCTGGGCGCAGGTTCACGGTTTAAGGGGAGATGTTCCGGATTATGATGAGAATAAAATACGCACGGTTAAAAGAATAGAATACGATCTCTGGTACATAGAAAACTGGACAATCTGGCTGGATATTCAAATCATTTTAACAACAGTATGGCAGATGGTCAAAGGGGATACAAAAGGTATTTAATAAATTGGTCTTATTTTCGATTATAATATTATTTACCCCTTGATATTATTAGGAACGCGGGCTAATTTAATTGAAGGTTAGTTATAAAAATTTTTTACAGGCTGAAACCATGTTCAACAAAATCGGATTTAAAGTTTTATCTGGACTAATTGCATTATCAACAGCGGCTGTTATTTTTTACAGCTGCCAGCCGAACCAGGAAATAGTTAGTGCTCCGGCTTCACAGAATAATACTACACCCAAGACGAGTGTCATAAGCGGACAGGTCATCAGCAATCAAACCGGTATACCTGTAGACAGTGCTTATGTCCAGGTAATCGGAACATCAATTTATCAGTCGGCCTTAACCGACGCGCAGGGAAAATATTCGCTCAGTGTATCGTTAACTGCGAACACAAACCTAGCTGTGATTGTATCTAAATCCGCGTTCAACTCGGACACAACCGCAATTTATGTTACTGCCGGAACTGACTATCCGATGTCTTTAATAAAACTCGTACCTGTAAACAGCGGTTCGGGCCAGCAGCCTTCAGGAAATCCAATAAGCATTTTCCTCTTCTCACAAACTGCTTCAAGCATCGGCGTGAAGGAAAGCGGTTCGCCTGAAACAGCGGGACTTACTTTCGAAGTACAGGATTCTTCGGGCGTGCCGGTAGTTCTTAACCATTCCGTCGACGTGAATTTCCTTATAGGCGCTCAGCCCAACGGCGGTGAATTTATAAGTCCCACTACCGTAACCACAAATGATCAGGGACAGGCAACAGTTAATCTTACAAGCGGCACTAAGGCCGGCGTAGTTCAGATTATTGCGCAGATAAATACGAAATCCGGAATGATCCAGTCAAAACCGGTTAGTATAGCAATACACGGAGGACTGCCGGACATTAATCATTTTATGATGGGAACCTCACTGCTTAACGTTTCTACGCTTCATCTTAACAGTTATCCTGGTTTTGTAAGCGTAGCTTTAGGTGATAAATACGCAAATCCCGTAAGGACTCATACCACTGTTTATTTCACCTCAACCGCCGGATACGTGCAGGGCTCTTCTTATACCGACGACCTTGGATTTGCAAGCGCAACCTGGGTTGCCGCACCGCCTTTAACCGTCGATCCGATATTCGGCCCGGGTTTCATCCGCATCACGGCCAGCACGGCAGATGAGAATCTGCAGACGATAAGCAAAACTTCTGTGGTACTAATCTCCGGTACTCCGCAGATAAGCATTACTCCGACTACTTTTGACATACCCAACGGCGGTTCGCAGAGTTTTTATTATTCAGTTTCCGACTCAAACGGCAACCCGCTGATGTCGGGCAATACCATTACCGTTACGGTTGAAGGTCAGAATATCGGTTCGGAAGGCGATTTAAATGTGAATATTCCTGATACGCAGAGCAAATCTTGGACTCAATTTCAGTTCCTTGTTTACGATACTGCCGATACTTTAAATGTTCCTATGCCGGTTACTATAAAAATACTTTCCGACGGCCCTAACGGCACGGCAAGTAAAATAATAACGGGTATCAGCCGGTAGCGATATTAATTAAGGTTTATTATTATCGCAGATATATTTATTTTTATGCCCGGGAATGATTTCCCGTTTCGGTTTTGTTACTAATCAACTTTTTGTTACTTAATTTTTGGGGTTTTATTATGGCTTCAGATTTATTGGCACACGCGGAAATTCCTTCGACAAATCTCGATAAGAGCAAAGAATTTTATGCTAATATGTTCGGATGGGAATTCAAAGCTTTCGGAAACGGTTATCTATTATTCAACACTCATAAGGGATTCACTATCGGACTTAAAAAAGTGGATACGATAAAAATCGGCGACTCTACCATTTTCCACGTCAGGGTAAATACCGTTGAAGAATATCTGAAAAAAGCCGAAGAAAACGGCGGCAAGCAGTTCAGAGGAAAAACAATTATTCCGGCTATGGGAGCGTACGCATTGTTCGCCGATCCGGACGGAAATATAATCGGCTTGTACCAGGGTATTTAATCTATAAGAAATATCAATAAATTTGCGGCCGTCTTAAAAGGAATTATACTTCCTTTTTATTAGACAAATACCTTTTCAGGCGGCCGTTACCTTAAATTAAGACAAAAATACGGTTTTAGCCCCTCACTGTTTTTACCGTCAGCTCGTTTAATCAACTGATAATCATTCCGCAAAGCCTTCCATCACATATTACTTTTAAATGAGATTTGAATAATTATTTTTGCTGGTGAAACAAAAATTAATTTCAACCAAAACAAGAGGGTACTAAAATGAAAAAGCAAGTAGTAATTTTAGCGGCAGCCTTATTCTTGTTGAGTGTGGGAGCAGTTTCCGCACAGAGCATTACTTTCACTCAGGGGGCCAAACTATCTCAGGAAGCGGTTCATAATTATCTTAACGACCTGAATTCGGATAATTTGGGAGTACGTGTCAGCGCAGCTTATTTCATGGGCGAATATAAAGTTGAAGAAGCTGTTATTCCTTTGATGAAGATGTTGAACAGCGAGAACACCGAGGAAGCCAGAATAATTGCCGCATTGTCACTCACAAAAATAGGCACCGGTAAGGCCATTTATGCAGTTAAGCAGTCTGCTTTTCTGGATGACAGCCAAAGGGTAAGAAACCTGTGCACTATATTCTACAACAGCTACGCCTACGGCGATAAAGAGGCAGAGAGCAGAATATAAGACAAGATTTTTTCTGTTACTAAAACCCGGTATCCGCCGGGTTTTTTTTTGCGTAAAATCAACTTAGACTTCCTGATAAATTTATCCCGCAAAATTTATTTTCGTTCTAATTAATTTGTTCCCTTTCTGTTTGTTATATTGGAACAACTTATAATTTTTCAGTAATTAAGCGTGAGTCATCGGACGATGAAATCTCTTGAATATGCTTCGGCAATTCTAAGCAGCCCGGCAATTTAATATTCCGGGAATAGTATATTTCAATTATTAAAAAATTTTATATTTTACTGAAGACTGTTTAATTATCAGGGTGACCGTACATTCCGCGTATTTCCGTAATCAAATGTTATCGTTAATTTATTATAACATCAAACAACGGAGAAGACATGAAATATTTATCCTCAATTATCATAACCGCCGCTGTAGCGGTCGCGCTGTTTCTGATATACATTTATTCGGGCTTTTACAATATAAGCGCGAGAGTTCCGCACAACGGTTTAACCAAATGGATCATAAGCGCAACAACCGACAACTCGGTAAAACATCATTCTAAAGATTTATTGGTACCCACATTAACCGACTCATCGCTTGTTAACGCCGGCTACGAGCAGTATACAAAATCATGCATTGGCTGCCACGGAGCTCCCGGCCGTGAAAGAGGAAAAACCGCTCTTGCTATGTATCCCAAGCCGCCTCTTCTTGCGAAAGCCGCCGCCGGATGGGGTCCCGCTGAACTGTTCTGGATTACAAAAAACGGAATTAAGATGACAGGTATGCCTTCCTTCGCAGGATTAAAATCGGATCAGGAAATATGGTCTATAATCGCCTTTATTATTAAGATGGAAAACATGACTCCCGCTCAATTCAGCGCAATGAATTCATCATCTGCCGCCGGGGAAAAGTTAAGATACAAACATTGAAACATAAATTTTCCGACTGATTTTTTACTATGCTAAAAAAATACACTCCTTACTTTAAAAATATAAAGGGCGCCCCCGCGGACGCCCAGTAGCCATTAACCATTAGAGAATATTTATTTAAGCAGGTTCATTTTTATAGTCTGAATATATTTGTCGGTTTTGATCCTTGCAAAATAAACACCGCTCGGAACCTGCCGGCCGAAGGAATCCTTGCCGTTCCAGCCGATTGAGTAAGTGCCCGGATTATAACTCTGGTGATTGACGAGCGTTTGTACTAAGGTTCCCTGAATATCATAAATAGCAAGGTGAACCTGATCGGAAACCGGTAAGGAGAACCGGATAGTAGTGCTCGGATTAAACGGATTCGGATAATTCTGACTAATTCCGTATTTCTTCGGTACGCCAAGCGAAGGTTCTTCAACTTTGCTGGGTGTCGCATGCGGATTTCCGTGGCACGGCGTACAGCTCATCTCAGTCATTACCGAATGTTTCTGCAGAGCCGAATGACACGCCAGGCAGGCGGCAGTATCGCTGTCGCGCGCATAAGTCGGTGTA
>JBJKTB010000483.1:0-6741 GCA_046703345.1 Ignavibacteriaceae bacterium | reverse complement strand
CCTCCGTCGCTGCCTGTTTGGGCGAGAGTAGACGCGATATCGCCTTCGCCGTTCTCAAAAACAGCGGCCTACGCGGCCGTGAACACTCACCGTCTGGGTAAATTCGCCCCGTTAATATATAAGACTGCCAACGGCGGCAAAAGCTGGGAGAAGATAATAAACGGTTTGCCGTCGAATGAGTACGTCAACAGCGTAAGAGTCGATCCGGTTAAACCGGGACTTCTTTACGCTTCAACTAACCGAAGTGTTTATGTGTCGTTTAACGACGGAAAAAACTGGCAGCCTCTAACACTTAATTTTACTACAACATCCGTAAGAGACCTTTTAGTGCATGACAACGATCTTATTGCCGGCACACAGGGAAGAGGCATCTGGATACTGGATGACCTTTCGCCTTTAAGAGAGATTAACTCAAAACTTGCTGAAGAACCTGTTCATCTTTTTAAACCTGCTCAGGCATGGAGGCTCCGGAGAGATGAAAACCGCGATACCCCCTGGCCGCCTTCAACTCCGCTCGGACAGAATCCTCCGAACGGCGCGGTGATAGACTACTGGCTTAAAAACAACGCTGCTGACGGCGTGTCGCTTACTATAACCGATCAAAAAGGGAACGTTATTGAAAAGTATTCGAGTGAAGAAGAGAACGAAAAACTTCCTTCCAACCGCTATTTTGAGGAAGGATGGCTCGGCGAGCCGGAGCATGTATCAGCTAAAGCAGGCATGCACAGGTTTGTGTGGGATCTGCGTTATAAAAGACCTGCGTCGCTGATGTATCACTACTCAATCGCGGCTGTATGGGACGACGACACGCCGCTTAACCCGGAAGGGCCACTAGTACTTCCGGGCAAATATAATGTTACTTTAACTGCGGACGGGAAAAAATATACTCAGTCATTCGAGGTAAAAATGGACCCGCGCGTTCATGTAACAACCGAAGCTTTAGCTAATCAGTTTAATCTGGCTCGGAAGATAGACGGTATGCTGGAAAAAACGATCTCAATACATAAAAAGATTGAAGATTTATTAAAGAACAAGAACGGCCTATCTCGCGCTCAAGCCGATACACTTTCAACTTTGGCTGATAAAGGAAATCCAAGTTTCGCGTCGGTTAACGGAGCACTTTCAGGACTAGTATCCGCGGTGCAGAGCGCCGACGCCGCACCGACTCAGGGACAGAATGCTGTGTTCAAGCATTATAAAAATCAGTATGACTCGCTGCTTGCAAGATGGCATTCAGCAGAGAAGACTTTAAAATAGGATGATCCTTCCGACAAGAATTGAAAAGGGAATGAAGATAAAAATCCTCATTCCCTTTTTTTATACTGCGTTAAATCCTTTGGGAAGCGCGGTTCTGTTTTTGTCAATCCAGTAGCCCCAGGCAATAATGAGCCACTGCGAAAGTCCTGCATACCCGATTGCCTGAACAGAAGGAGGAGGGGAGCCGAATAAATTCATTCCATATATTACAATAAGAAAGATTACTAAACCCCAAAGAGTAAATGTTCCGGTTTTGTTTTTAGGCCTTGTGGATAAAATATAAAGATACGCGCCGGCTATGAAGACCGCTCCTTCAGCTATAATTGAAAGAGGAACCGAGTTCCAAAGCCCTAAACCTACTTTCGGCCCTCCCCAGGGAAACAGCGGCAGATCGGGACGATGCACCAGAAGATCCAAAATCCAGTGGCTCAATACCAGCAGTCCCAGAAGGACGGCGCCGCTTTTATCTTTTTTAAAAGCGTAATAAATAATGCCGAATAAAAATCCCCAGACTATAGTAAACAGCAGGCTGTGAGAAAACGGATATGAAGTAAAGTCAAGGGGCGATGCGGACATCAGTCCCGGTACGATCTTAACTTTTTCAATTCCGGTAAGAATAAGTACCGGCCAGAGGAGATCCAGAAACTGAGCAGCTAAAAACATTGTGCCGAGCGAAGGCTTGGACGCAAATTTCTTACCGGCAAAACCAGCCCCGTAGTGACCGATAAACATATAGCACTCCCTTCATTAAAGGAAATAAAATTAAAAGAAGATTTTTTCAGCCTGCCGTTGAATGATCCGCAGTTATTTGGCAAACGCGGTTCCAATGTAATAAGGCCAAAGGATTAAGGCAAGAAATCCTTTTCCGAACGTCAGCTTAAGAAAACCTATAGTGAAGAGCCATCCAATAATCCATAAAGGACCCATGAAGCCCGCGCTCTCGGTGCATCTGTTTGATTTCTTTGTTTCATCGCTCATAACAACTCCGTTTATATTTATGATAGTTAAGGTCTCTTTGCTTTTCTCTTCTTCCAGAACCATCCGGCAAACGGAACCAGTACTGCCGCCCAGAGCCACTGCCAGTTGTTCTTCACGAAAGATGAAACCTGCTGACCGAATGTAACCTCAACTCTGATGGTCTTGTCGAACGTTCGTATTGTCCGGAGTGTAGTTTCTCCCTCGACTTTAACCAGCGCTGAGAGCGTAAGATGAAGATAGTGATAACCTCTGGTTTTAGGTTTTACTTCCCATTTCCATTCGGTGTTTTCATTTGCAGATATGGCCTGAGTTTCAGGTGTAATTGATACTATCTCAAAATCGGGTCCCGAAAGCTTTGCCTGCATCCGGTCGGATATTTTTATTTCGGCTCCCTCATGATTTCTTCCGTGAGTCAGCTCTTGTTCGAGCGTTTCGATGGATTTTCTCATGCTGAGCAGAAGCTGGACGATCGCGGTTTTGTTGAGATTAATTGTGTCAGGCGAATTAAAAGCTATATTTGCTCTTTTAAGATCATTTAAGATTTTATCGGCGTCCAGCTCAGATGAAGGATGCGAAGTATCGGAATTGTGATCATTATTGTCTATTTGTACCGGGCTGTTCATCTGCTTATCAGGCGCCGATTTAACGCCGGCCTGCTGACATCCGATAAAAATCATTAATGAAATTGCTAAAAAGGAAAATAGAATAGCTGCCGGTAAAAAAAAGTTTTTATCATCCATTGATTCACCCGGTTATTAATTTTTTTAAAAGCATGATTACAAATTCACAAAAAACGAATTCGCAGCTTTTGTACTCAATAAACGGCTGTATGCTTACCGAAATTTAATATTAGGAGAAAATGAAGAAGTGGAATTTATTACTGTTAACCCCGTATTGTAACAGCAATAATTTAATTAAAAGTAATTAAAAATGCACTGCCGGAGTGCGAAATTATAAAAATGTTTTCGCATAAAATTATTCGGCAGGCCGCGCTTTGAAAAATTCTTTGCAGGGAATCTTACTCCGGTTTTATTCGTATCCTTTCCCGGAGAAAATAAACCGGAAATAATTCAGCTTTATTTTCTTCAGAAGTTTTAATACGCGTTTCACCTCGTCTTCTTTTACCATTAAAGTAGCCGAATCGACAGGGCGGATAAACTTCATGTTTTCGCCCTGAATAAAATAAGTGATTTCTTCGGCGTCGAGAATACTTTTAAGATTTATTATGTCGGTAGCGTCGCGAGTGGTAAGCACAGGAACGAAATTTATATTATCAAGCCTCTCTCTTTCTTCCTCAGAAATGCCGTCATCTTTTTCTTCAGGGAGGCTATCTACAAGGTCAACATCGCAGTCGGGACAGTGAGTGAACCCCGCGCGGTATTCGCATTTGCAAACGGGACAGAACATATTACTTCCTCCTTATTTCGAAAGGTGAAATGTTTAATACACGGGCGGCCGAATGGGCGGCCAGAAGAAAAACAACAGGGTAGACTTCGGAATAATCCCTGTATTCGTCAATGTATCCGAGAAAAAAAGTAAGAAGCAGAAGCGGGGCGATGATCCAGAGAGAAAGGCGAAGAAATTCCGGTTTATTTTTCCAATCGTATATAACCGCGATCAATATAACCGAGAGGGCGGTGAACTGTGAAACGGAGTACGCGTCCAAAGTAAGGTTATGCCTTAGATGGAACTCAACGAAAGTTCCGGGATTGTGCATGAAGATTAACGAAACAAACAGCTTAACTGCGATAAATATTATTATCTGTAACGCAAGGAGACGATAGAATTTCTTTGCCGGAACTGATTTCCTGTACACTAAATAAAAAATCATTATAAGAAGAACTGATGTTTCTTTGCTAAGCGTTGTTATCAAAAGAAAAATAAGATACGCGGTCCATTTCCTTTCGGAGAGCAGGTACAAACATAAAGTGAAAAGGAATAAATGAGTCGGATCGTAAACATAACTGTAATACTTGAATAAGACCGGCAGTCCGGCAACAGCGGCAAGAGACAGCGGGAGCATAAATTTATATCCGACATTATACAGCGAGTCCGCAAGTTTATAAAATGCGAAGGCGAAACCAAGAAAGGAAAGATACCAGATTACCGAAGTAATGAGAAAATAAGTAAAGTCGATACTTGCGAATTTCTGTCCGTGAGCTTTTCCGAAATTGTTAAGTTCTGCGTGAACTTTGTCCGGGATCAGCGATGATACTGCTTTAACTGTAAAAGGCACCAGACTTCTGTACACAAAGGGCTTGTGGGCGGTGCCGTTTATCATATCATTGAACATTGCTCTGTTATAGCCGTCGATTCCTGTTTTTATAAAAGCACCGAGAACCATTAAGACAATGAACTGCAGAAGTACAATGTATAAAATTGTCGAGTGTCTTTTTTCGGAAAGAGTAAATTTATATGAATTGTTGGTTTTCAATGGGTAAATTCCCAGAAATTTTGAATGTTCAGAATCAGGCTTCTACCTTCCTTAATCCGGATGATAATTTAGGAAAATAATCTTATCCGGCAAAGCTGAAATGGCAGGAATAGAGGCTTTTTGTTAAGACTGAGTGAATATAAAGGCAAAGGAAGGAGCTTCTTTCATGCAGAAATTGAAGATATTTTTTGCCGCCTAAAATTAATAACAATTACTTGTGATATAGTACATATTAACAAATATCCACATTCATTTAATTTGCCGCCTGTTAACAAAAATGTTCATATAATAAATTATTTATTCATTCTGTTAAATTCATATAGGAGAGTAGTATCATGAAAATTCGTTCACTCGCGGTCGCGATCTTCGCGTTGGTCTTAGGCCTGGCATTCACTGCTCCGTCTTTTGCTCAATCAACAACACCTCAGCACAAGACAGAGAAGAAGGAGCACAAAGTAGAAAAGAAAGAGCATAAAGTTGCTATGAAGGAGCATAAGGTCGAGAAAAAAGAGCACAAGGTAGAAAAGAAAGAACATAAAATGAAAAAGACGGCTCATAAGGTTGAGAAGAAAGAGCATAAGATGGAAAAGAAAGAGCACAAGGCCGTTATGCACAAGAAAGCAGAAAAAAAAGCTAAGACTATGAAGAAAGAAAAAACAGAGAAGAAATAAAAAAAATTTCTTCTTTAATTTTAACAAGGGCTTGTGATTCTTTTACAAGCCTTTGTTATTTTAATAATATCAAATTAAAATTTCCGGTATTGAAGAAGATGTTAAACAGAAGATTACTTTTAGTTCTAATAATTTTACTGCTTGGCACCGTAAGTTTTTCACAGCAGACAGATCAGTCGATTAGCTCCTTGAAGGGGATTAGAAAAATGGCGGTAATAGTGGAGCCGTTCAATGATGATCTTCATAATGCCGGATTGAAAGAGAGCGAGATTCAGAGGGATGCCTGGGATTCATTACAGAATTCAGGCATAACAGCTGTACCTTCCGCAGACGATCAAAATACGAACGGTGCGCCGTATCTTTACATAAACATCGGATCGGTTAAATCGAATAAAACCGATCTGTACGCGGTTTCTCTTAGAATTGAACTAAGACAGGCGGTTACCCTGCTTAGAAAACCTGATGAAAAATATTACGGTGCGGCAACATGGTCTCTTTCAAATATAGGAATACTCAGCAAAGATAATTTGAAGCAAATTAGGAATTTTATTGATAAGATGATCTGCCGGTTTATATCTGATTACAGAACGGCAACCGGCAGCGCTTCAAACAAAAAGTAATAATTTGATCTTTTTTATTGTATTGATATAAGATTGACAAATAATATTTATTGAAGTAATTTTACAGCATTAGATACGGAAGTTATAAATAAATTTGGGGCTATAGCTCAGCTGGGAGAGCGTCTCGTTCGCAACGAGAAGGTCGGGAGTTCGATCCTCCTTAGCTCCACAAATAAGCTCGTTAATCAAACGGGCTTTTTTTATACGATTCTGAAAGTCATGATGGAGAGCGCACCGACAAAGTCGGGGAGGTCGGGAGTTTCCCGAAGGGATTCCTACGTAACGATCCTCCTTAGCTCCACAATTAAGCTCGTTAATCACACGGGCTTTTTTTATACGATTCTGAAAGTCATGGTAGAGAGCGCCCCGACAAAGTCGGGGAGGTCGGGAGTTTCCCGAAGGGATTCCTTCGGAACGATCCTCCTTAGCTCCACAAGTAAGCTCGTTAATTTAACGGGCTTTTTTATTGCACGCAAATATAGATTTAGCGCTTCCGGCAAAGCCTGGATTTTCATTCTCCCCGGTTTTGCAATTTTTCAAAATATCCGCTGTAGACTTATCTACAGTTTCCAATTCCTTCCGGATTCTTTTCAGACTACAATAGATTACCGTTACCCCGGTTTAATTTTTTTGTTTAATCATCTTTAAAATAAATAAGCCGGGCATCGGGCCCGGCTTAAAAGACTAATGAGTCTCCGAAATTACTTCAGAAGAACCATCTTCTTAGATACAACCTTATCGCCTGCTGACAGTCTATATATGTAAGTACCGCTTGCGAGTT
>JBJKTB010000482.1:0-3778 GCA_046703345.1 Ignavibacteriaceae bacterium | reverse complement strand
TTAAATGGAAGCAAGCCGAAAATGTCTTCCGTGGTTTAATACAGAAATATCCCAATGACCCCAAAGGTTATCATTACCAGTCGAGTATTTACCTATGGTATTATTTAAGCAATCAGGACGCAAAAGACTTGAACACTTTTGTAGCTTATTCTGACTCGGCAATTGAGAAAGCAAAGAACCGGCTGGAAGATGATCCTGACAACGCGAATACGCTTTATATCCTTGGTGCCGATTACAGCTACCGTGCTTTGGCATTTGCTAAAGCTGAAAAATTTTTAGACGCTGTCTGGGCCAGTAAAAAATCCGAATCTTATCTTAACAAAACTCTTGAAATAGATTCAACTTATTATGATGCTTATCTGGGGCTTGGATTATATAATTTCGGAGTCGGACAAATTCCTTCCACTTTTAGCTGGGCTTTAAGTCTTGCCGGAATTCACGGCAATGTTAAGACCGGACTAAAATATATCGAGATAGCGGCAAAAGAAGGCAGCATGTCTAAAGTGGAAGCGCAGTATTATTTATCGCAGATTCTTACGAATTATTTCAATGTTAATAATTCGGCGGAGCTTTATTTGAAGGCGTTAATACTTCGTTTCCCTGACAATCTTCTTTTCGATTATTCCTACGCAATACTCAAAATAAAAAGAAGAAAGCTGAAGGAAGCCGAGAAGATACTTATCCCGATTACGAAAACTAAAGACACGGTTTTTAAGCAGCTTGTATCATTCTCTAATTTCCTGATGGGAGATGTCTTTTTCAAGCAGAACATGTTTGAGTCGGCGAAACCGTACTATCTGAATTTTCTGAATACAACATTGGAAGATGATTATAAAGGAATTGCCTGCTACAGGCTCGGGATCTGTTTCGAGTTGCTCGGAGACAGGGATGACGCCATTAAATACTTCAGTTTGTCCGACCGCGGTAATATGGATCTTGAGGACGATATTTATGCCAAAAGACGAGGCGAGGTCTTTTCTAAACGTCCGCTTACAAAACCTGAAATCTCTCTAATCCTCGACAAAAACATGCTGGAAAACGGTGAATATCAGGCTGCCGCAGATTCGCTATCGGGGCTTGTCGCTCGTACAAACACCGAAAAAATATAAGCGGAAGCTTACCTATATCTTAGTGATGCCGCTTTCCGGATGAAGAATTATAAGCAGTCGCTTCATTACGCTACAACTTCGAAAGCTTTAAACAGCGCCGGAGAGGAGTGGGTTAAACCATTTGCCTGTAATTACGCGGCCAGAGCATGCGTTAAATTAAGCGAAGTAAAAGAAATGAAGAAATGGATTGGAGAAGCGGAAAGTTACTCTGACTACGATTACCATAAGCATCTTAAAAATTTATTGTTCGCACTTTCCACGGATGAGTGATTTTCCTCGAAATTTGTTCGAAAGAACAAATACTTGCATTGACAATTTTTCGCTATTTAACTAATTTGAAACAATATATTTAACAAATTTTACTTTGAAAATAGCTGTATTTGTTTCGGGTAGAGGCTCTAATCTTCAAGCAATTTTAAATTCCCAAGATTTAAAGAATAAGACTGAGATTAAGGCCGTCTTTAGCGATAAGACGGATTGCCCGGCCTTTAAAATCGCTGATGAGTATTCAATCCCGGCTTACAGCCTGGGTAATAAGGAAGGATGCATAGGTTACAACGACCTTTGCGGATTATTGGAAAAACTGAATGTTGAACTGATAGTATTGGCAGGTTTCCTTAAATTAATACCCGGCGAAGTTATAAATAAATTTAAGTATAAGATCATAAATATTCACCCGGCTCTTCTGCCTTCTTTCGGAGGCAAGGGGATGTACGGGCTGAACGTTCACAAAGCGGTTTTTAATTCATCTGCTAAAGTGTCCGGCCCTACTGTTCATTTTGTTGATGCCTCTTATGATACAGGTGCGATTATAGCACAGAAATGTGTTGATATTTCTGATGTAAAGTCGCCTGAGGAAATTGCCGAAAGGGTGCTGGCTCTGGAACATGAACAGCTTCCTTATGTTATCGGAAAACTGGCCGATTACAAAGTTAAAGTAGAAAATAACCGCGTCATCGTAATTGACTGATTTATTAATTAATTATTCGGATAAAAGTACATTGAAAAAGTTAGCATTAATTAGCGTATCTGATAAAACGGGGATAACTGAATTTGCAAAGGCTCTGGTTGAATTAAATTACGATATTATAGCCACTGGAAATACCGCAAAAATTATATCGAAAGAAGGAATAAAGGTTACTGAAATAAGTTCTTTAACCGGATTTCCCGAAGTGTTCGACGGCAGAGTTAAGACACTTCATCCAAAAATTTTCGGCGGAATTCTTTTCAGAAGAGACAAAGAAGAAGATGTTAAAGAAGCGGAGAAGAACGGTATAGTGCCTATTGATATCGTCTGCGTTAATCTTTATCCGTTCGTAAAGACAGCAGAAAATCCGAATTCAACCCTCGATGACATAATCGAAAACATTGATATAGGCGGTCCAAGCTTAATAAGGGCTTCGGCAAAAAATTATAAATTCGTTTCGGTGCTTACAGATCCTTCACAGTACCCCGGCTTTTTAGAAGAATTAAGACAGAGCCAGATTTCTCCGGCAACCAGAACTAAACTTGCTGTAGATGCGTTCTCGCATACCGCACAATACGATACTTATATTTCAAACTTCCTTGAGAAAAAATTCAACTTAGAACAAACTCACATTAGAATAAATCTTCCCAAAGAAAAAGAACTAAGATACGGAGAAAACCCTCCTCAGAAGGGTGCGCTTTACGGAAACTTCCATAATTACTTTGAGGTTTTCCACGGCAAAGAATTATCCTATAATAACATTCTGGATCTTCTTGCAGCGGTAGAACTTGTGGAGGATATCGGCGGCACATGCTGCGCAATTATAAAACATCAAAATCCCGCTGGCGCGGCGGTAGGAAAAGATTCTTACGACGCTTATGTTCGGGCTTTGAAATGCGATCCGGTATCGTCTTTCGGCGGCATCGTGGTTTTCTCAAAAGAGGTGGACGAAACGGTTGCCGAAAAACTTAATGAAATATTCCTTGAGATTGTCTGCGCTCCTTCTTTTACTGATGGCGCGTTGAAACTGTTAACCAAGAAAAGGGACAGGAGGCTTTTAAAGCAGCTAAATTCAGTACGAAACGATTCTGTAACCTATAAGAATATTCCGGGAGGCGTAATTCTGCAGGATGCTGACAGAGCTACTCTTGACGAAGCTGAGCTCAAACCTGCAACCACTAAACAGCCTTCAAAAGAAGAACTTGAGGATCTCAAATTTGCCTGGATAGTTGCAAAGCATACTAAATCAAATTCAATCGTATTCGTAAAGGACAAAGCCACTCTTGGCGTAGGCGCGGGACAGATGTCTCGTCTAGATTCGGCAAAAATAGCCTACATGAAGTCCAAAGAACATGGTCTCGATTTAAAGGGAAGCGTTGCCGCTTCAGACGCATTTTTCCCGTTCCCGGATACACTACTTGAAATAATAAAGTACGGCGCAGTCTCTGTTATTCAACCAGGAGGCTCGGTAAGAGATAAAGAAGTTATAGATGCCGCTGAGCAGAGCGGTATCTCGATGGTATTCACCGGTATTAGACACTTCAAACACTAAGAGGGCATATGGGAATTTTTGACTTTTTCTCGGCAGACATTGCCATCGATCTGGGCACAGCAAATACTCTTATCTACGTAAAAGGCAAGGGTATTGTTCTTAATGAACCTTCGATCGTAGCTTTCGATAAAAATACGAAAAGGATTATTG
>JBJKTB010000481.1:0-3104 GCA_046703345.1 Ignavibacteriaceae bacterium | reverse complement strand
TGAAGTTCATCAGCGAGTCGAGCGCCTCCTGCTCTATATCGTTGATTTCCTTTCCGTAGATCAAACTGAACTTTTTCAGGAAATGCTTTGCCAGGAACAAAATATCTTCCCGCCTTTGTTTTAACGGCGGGACTTTTATAGGAATAACATTCAATCGGAAGAACAGATCTTCTCTCAGTTTTCCCTCTTTAATCGCCTGCTCTACATTCACATTGGTAGCGGCGATTACTCTTACGTTCACTTTCCTTGTAACCGATTCGCCGACTTTTTCGAATGTGCCGTCCTGAATAATCCGCAGAAGCTGCGTCTGCATGTTGGGCGGCATTTCGGCAATCTCATCAAGGAATATCGTTCCGTTGTCGGCAAGCTCGAATCTTCCGGTCCTGTCTTTTACGGCATCGGTAAAAGCTCCTTTAACGTGACCGAATAATTCGCTTGCCAGCAGAGTAGGCGGAAGCACCGCGCAGTTTACCTTTACGAAGGGCTTATCCTTTCTTCTGCTGGTGGCCTGAATCGCGTCGGCGATTAATCCCTTTCCGGTGCCGGTTTCTCCTGTAATGAGAACGCTGGCGTCGCAGTCGGCAATCTCTATAACTAAATTAAATATGTCTGTCATCGCTTTGCAGAACCCGACAACACCGTAAAACTGCGTGTTGTTTTTCAGGTGTTTTTCCACGTTAAGTATCGGCTCTGTTTCCCTGAACGAGACTACACCGCCGACCGGCTCATTTGAATTATTTTTAAGTATCGTCGCGTTTAATCTTATCGGCTTAGATTCGCTGCCGGATCCGATTGTCGATTCGAGATCATATATTGTTCTGCCGGTTTCAAGAACGCACGCGATAGGACATTCGTTAAGGCAGAATTCCGATTTGATTACGCTGTTGCAGAACTTGCCGATAACTTCCTCTCTCCTCAATCCCGTTATCTTCTCCGCAGCGCGATTAAAGATCTTAATTCTGAATTCTTTATCGACTGTAAAAACTCCTTCTGCTAAAGAATCCAATACTTCGTTATGATGGTTATCCCTGATGTCCATGAATATAACTCGCCCTTTCTGATATTAACGGACATTACTTGGCGTGTAGAAAATTTAATCGATTTATTTTATTTATAAAACTCGGAATTCCCCTTCCGATTAAATGCTAATCCGGCTTCTGCAGGTAAGAAAATTGAAGCCTTTTAAGTTTAATGAAATCCTGATAAAAAGAAAATCTTTCCCCATGACTAATTATTAACCGCAATTAAAGTGCCACCGGAGCCCCTTTCAGGGCCCTTTCCGTAAGTTAATACAATAGATAATTTTATGTTAATTGCTATTTAACACACATCAAAATCATAACCGGAAATGATTTTTATTCTTTAGAATTTTCTCGAACGAAAGAACAGGTAATGATTCTAAGCGCACAGTCTTTAACCATTAGAGCCGTGCAAAAAGTTAATAGCCGGGTAACATTTTTGTGCGACCGGCAACATAATTCTTTTAGCTCTTTTCAATTATCTTTACGAAAAAAAAGGAACCGGCATGCAGATAGTCATTCCCGATGATTACCAGAACATTGTCAGGAAGCTCGATTGTTTTAAGCTTCTCGATGATTATGAAGTTTTAATTTATAACGACACTTCAAAGAGCACAGATGTTCTTGCCGAAAGATTTAAAAACGCCGACGCGGTTGTGCTTACAAGAGAAAGAACCGGAATTAATAAAGAACTGCTTAACCGTCTTCCGAAATTAAAATTGATAAGCCAGACCGGAAAAGTCTCAGGACATGTAGATGTTGAAGCATGCACTGAACGCGGAGTTGCAATAGCCGAAGGTAAAGGCTCCCCGACCGCAACAGCCGAGCTGACATGGTCTTTGATAATGAACGGCATGCGCAGATTAATTCCTGCCGTTAACAGCATGAAGGAAGGCCGATGGCAGACAAACATAGGAGATACTCTTGACGGAAAAGTTTTGGGAATATGGGGTTTCGGAAGGATCGGCTCTATTAAAGCCGGCTACGGAAAAGCGTTCGGGATGAAAGTTTTGGTCTGGGGAAGTCCGGAGTCGCGGACAAGGGCTGCTGAAAAAGGTTTCACCGCCGCTGAATCAAAAGAACAGCTCTTTGAGCAAAGCGATGTACTTTCGCTTCATGTTAGGTACAACAAGGCAACAAGAGGAATAGTCAGCTATGATGATCTTATCCGTATGAAGCCGGAAGCTTTGTTCGTTAATACAAGCCGCGCCGGATTGTTAGAAGAAGACGCGCTGCGAAGAGCGATGTTAACGGGAAGACCCGGCCGCGCGGCTCTCGATGTTTATGAAGACGAGCCTGTTTACGGCACCGGTTACTGGGCGTTAAGTTCGGATAATGTTATATGCACTCCTCATCTCGGATATGTAGAGAAGGTAAGCTACGAATACTATTATGGCACAGCGTTTAAAAACATAATTGATTTCTTCGGAGGCAGCCGTGATAATGTGCTCAACCCGGATGCGCTGAATAGATAAAACTCCTTTTAAATCTTCCATACAAACTCAACGGCGGCTGAGTAGCGGCCATTTAGGCCGCGTATCGAAGCCGGCATGGATATTCTCGGATTATTTCCCGGCACTTTTTTGCCGGTAATACATAATTAAATGCGGCTGCGACAAAACGAAATGCCGTGATGGCATAAAATTATGTTGATTTAACATAAAAGAATGTCAATAGAACATAAATTTTTATTGAAGTAACATAACCGAATGTCGGCGGGACATTAAATTATGTCAGTCCAACATAAATTTATGTTACCGGGACATAACGAAATATCGGGACGACAAAAAATTATGTCGGCGGGACATAAAATTATGTCAATTCAACATAAATTTATGTTAATCTTACATTCATGAATGTTTATAACACCTTGTTCTATAATAAGATGATTTACCGACAAGTTAAATCGGAACTTCGCTTCAATAAGAACATGCTTCTTTACACGGCGGTACAGCTGTTTTTAGATATTTCAAAGAAAATTGATAAATTCATACTTAAAATTTTAACGGAGTATAAATGGCAGCAGAAAATCCCACATTACAAATAAATAAGACGGAGCCGTCATCGGTCTACAGATGGACGGTG
>JBJKTB010000480.1:0-2778 GCA_046703345.1 Ignavibacteriaceae bacterium | reverse complement strand
TCCTTAGTTTTTTTGTCCACTGCCAAATTTGATAGGAAGGATTATCGTACGCTCCGAAACTCGTCTTTATATATGTTACAGGTTTTGAAGGAATACCTTTTGTAATTACGTTTACTACCCCGCCTATTGCCGATGATCCGTAAAGCGCGCTTGCGGCGCCCTTTATTACTTCAACGCGTTCAATTTCAGTAACCGGAATTATTTCCCAGATGATTTCTCCCGTGTCTCCAGTGTAGTAAGGAATTCCGTCGATCTCGAGTAAAACTCTCGTGCCTGCGCCTCTGCTGTAGCCGCTTGAACCGCGTATGCTTATCTGGTCATCTACCATATTTACCCCCGGCACGTACCTCATCGCATCCTGCAGATCAGTTATATCTTTTTTATCAAGTTCATCTGCCTGCAATACATTTGCGCTTACGGGCAGTTCAGATATTTCCTGCGCATACTTACTTGCCGTAACTACTATCTGCCTTGATTCTATTGCAGTCTGCCGGAGCATCTGATTCAGTATCACCGGTTCATTTTTTACGGTAATGCCTAAGAGAGTTCTACTTTTGTATCCGACACTTGAAAACTCGACAGTATACTTACCCGGTTTAATGTTTTTTATTTCGTACTTTCCCTCAAGGTTTGTAGCGGCGCCGTAACCGGTTTCAAGAAGAACGATATTAGCCCCGACCAGAGGTGTTCCGGCGGTATCTGTAACTATTCCTCGGATGCTCTGGTTCTGCCCGAAAGCCGGACTCAGCGGCAGAACGAAAGCAAGAAATAATAACAGCCGGTATTTATATATTTTACTTTTCAATTTATTGTTTAATTCTTCAGACTTAATATTGATTGCTTACCCTCCTGGAGGCTGCGGCGGCGGACTGGTAAAACTGCACTTAATGTTTATGTTGTTGATGAAAGTGTTTTCCGGAATTACGAGTTTGCCGGGCTGTGAAGTATCGCCGTTCGCATAGTAAACCCCGACGACATGCCAGTCTGATCTGTTAATTGTGAGTACGGGATTGTAGGACTGGGCAACCGCAACGTAGGAATAAGTGCCCGGAAGGATCGGTACATATCCGGTGTCCTGAATAGTGGAAAAGTTGTAATCGGTTAAGCCGTAAGGCAGAGGCTGACTGATGTAGCCCACGTTAAACACATTAAAAGAGCCCGCAGAAACCAGCGGATCTTTGAAAACAACAAGAAGAGTCCACTTCACCGAGTCAGGCCAGGCACCGTCGAATGTAATCCGCCCGCCGAATCCGGCTTTCTGTATCTCCTCTTCAGGTGAAGCCGGTATGATGCCCTTATCGCACCCGTAAAAAGCGATGATTAAAATTAATGCGGTTATTGATAATGCTTTTTTCACGCGAAGAATATAAACAGCCGCAAAATTATTTACAAATGATTAGTTAAGTATTTATTATAGAATATAAGCGTTGCGATCAAATCCAAGGGATGCGTATACTTACACTATTTCTCCCATTAAAACCGGAGTTTCACCCAACTCTTCGGCTTTTGCTTTCAATGATTCGACATCGTTTTTGTCAACAACAGCAATTAAGCCTATTCCAATATTGAAGACCATTCTCATTTCATCATCGCTTATATTTGCCGCTTTCTGAATTACCTTGAATATAAGCGGGAGTTCCCAGGCGTTCCAGTCAATTTTAAGCTTGAGCCCTTCGGGCAGAATCCTGTTTGTGTTACCGACAATACCGCCGCCGGTTATGTGTGAGAATCCTTTTATGCTGATGTTTTCTTTAAGATGCATAATCAGTTTTAAATAAGATTTATGAACTTTCAGCAGCTCATCTCCAATGCTGTTTTCCAATCCCTCAGGTTTATCGTATATCTTATATCTTTCGAGGAGAACTTTTCTGGCAAGAGAATAGCCGTTTGTGTGAAGTCCGTTAGAAGCGAAACCGAATAATACGTCTCCGCGTTTTATATTTTTCCCGTTGATTACATTTGCTTTTTCTACAATACCTACAATTGTACCCGACATATCGTATTCGTCTTTCTCGTACATACCGGGCATTTCTGCGGTTTCACCGCCGATGAGCGCGCAGCCGTTCTCTTTGCAGGCAATAGCGAAACCTTCAATAATTTGCGCGGCTTTTTCGGGATCGAGTTTCCCGAAAGCCAGATAGTCAAGAAAATACAGCGGTTCGGCTCCGCAGACAGCAATATCGTTAACGCAGTGGTTCACCAAATCTTGTCCAACTGTATTATGTTTATTCATTCTGAATGCGATCTTTAACTTTGTGCCTACGCCGTCAACGCTGGAGACCAGCACAGGATTCTTGTACTTAGACAGATCGAGTTCATAAAATCCGCCGAACAATCCTATATCCGAAAGGACATTACTGCTAAATGTAGATTTTGCCAATGATTTTATTCTTTTTACTGTTTCCTCTCCGGCAGCAATGTCAACCCCGGCAGATTTATACGTATTATCCACTTTTCACCTAAAAATTTAGTCTTTAATATTAATAAACAACCTATAAAATTTACGATTTAACTGACTATTAAACAAAATTCTAAATTTTTCTTACGAGAAGTTATTGTTCTTAATTGCAAGAATGAGTAGATAAATTTTACATGTGAACAAAAATTAAGCGGTGCCACACCTAATTATGCCGTTTATCAGAATGAGTTTGATATTTTTGAAAAAAGCGGATTTACCATCCGTTAAAAAGTTCAACACTCTCTTAAAAATATCTCAACTCTGAAAAAAACAGCCCTAACATTCTTACTATGAAGAAACTATATTTTTAACTACTAAAG
>JBJKTB010000479.1:0-5648 GCA_046703345.1 Ignavibacteriaceae bacterium | reverse complement strand
ACAGTCTTTTACCAGTCTGTGCCTTACAACATCGGCTTTATCAAGGTAAATGAATCCGACTCCTTCGATATCTTTTAATATGTCTTTCGCCTGCACAAGTCCGCTTATATTCTTTGCAGGCAGATCTATTTGCGTGATGTCTCCGGTAATTATAGATTTTGAATTTACACCGAGACGCGTAAGGAACATTTTCATCTGCATATCGGTTGCGTTCTCAGCTTCGTCCAGTATAACGAACGCATTTTTGAGCGTTCTTCCAGGCATATAAGCCAGAGGAACAATTTCAATCACGCGTTTTTCGATATAACTTTTTAATTTATCCGACGGGATCATATCGTCGAGAGCATCGTACAGCGGACGGAGATACGGATCGATCTTCTCCCTAAAATCTCCCGGCAAGAAGCCGAGACTCTCGCCCGCTTCCACGGCGGGTCTGGCAAGTATTATCCTATTTACAATCCCTTTCTTCAGCGCGGCAACGGCAAAAGCCACGGCCAGATAGGTCTTCCCAGTTCCGGCAGGCCCTATAGCAAAGCAGATATCGTTCTTCAGCGCCGTTTGAAAGTAGCTCACCTGTCCGGGAGTTTTTGCTTTAATTACGTCGCTCTTCGTATAAAGAATTATAGAATCAAATTCTTTATCGGTTATGACTTCTTTACCGTGAAGAGTAAGTTCCAGGATTGTATCAACATCGGAGGCACGAAGCGATCCGTTTGTATTAAGAACATAAACCATCTCTTTCAGAACTTTCTCAATCGTATCAACTTCTTCAAGCACACCTTTTATCACCACATTTTCGCCGCGAACGGTAATTGAGGCGTTAAATCTGTCTTCCACAAGCTTTAAATTTCCGTCGTTCATTCCCAGGAATGAAAGCATATCAACGTTTTCAAGTGTCATTCTTTTTTCAACGGCAGTCATAATTTCCTTTTAAATACAAAAAGCCCTTATCATCCTTAAATGACAAGGGCTTTTATAGATTGATTTAAATTCAGCATAGAGCCGGTAATGTTACTTAACAGGAGCCGGCTTGTAATTGCTTCTGATCTTTTCGTATTTAGCTTTTTCTTCGTCAGTTAACTTCGGAATTTTAAATATTTGTTTCGGGAAAATTAAATTCGGATTCTTAATCTCATCGCGGTTTGCTTTCCAAATATTCGGCCAGGCAAAACCGTTTCCGTAGAAAGCGGGTTTCTTAGCGATGTTCCAGAGGCAGTCGCCTTTTACTACTGTGTAGTTAACTTCTTTAGGAGCTTCTACCCATGCATCCAGAGCGGCCTGCATCTGATTGTGAACTTTATCGTAGAATTCCGGAAGAGCACTGATCTTGTTTGCTTTTAAAGCGTCGAGGTCTTTCTGTCTGTCGGCCTTAGGACCTTCTTTTCTGCTTATCTTGCCGTCGAGCTCGTTAACGGCTTGTCTGAAGTTATCAACATCGGCAGCAGTAGCACCAACCATCGCGTACAATTCTTTCATACAGTCATCGTAGCTCTCAACTTGTTTCGACTTTAAGTTGTTGACATCGGTCTGCAATGAAGCTATTTCTTTTGTTAAGCTTTCTTTTTCGGTCTGGAGGCGGGTCATTTCTGCCTGCCATTCGTCTTTAGTCATTTCTTTCTCCTGCGCAAAGACAGAGGCGGAGAAGAGAACTAAAAGAGCAAGTACTCCTATTAAATTTCTACTTAATTTCATAAAATTTCCTCCAAGTTCAATTTTATATTAAATTCTTTAAAAAGTTTATTTAGACATTTTTTCTAAATTAGCCTTAGTCTCATCTTTCTGTTTCTGGCACTGAGCCAACTTTTCCGTTTTCGCAGCGATTTCCTTCTCCAGATTAGATCTTTCCTCTTTTAAAGAATTTGCCTGTGACTGCAACGAGTTAACCTCGCTCTTTAGATTATTCAACTGAGCCATCTCTGCCTCGCTTACGCCTCCACAACCGCTTAAAAATGCAGTAGTTACGGCAAACGCGGCTATGATAGCGGTGTTCCTTACCACCTTCATTACTTTCATTAGGACCTCCAATTATTAAATAATACTTAGTAAGTTGTTTAAATATAAACTAAAAACAGAATTCAATGGCCTGTCTAAAAACCGATTTGCGAAAAAATAGACGAATTCAGCGCAAAGTAAGTTTTTATAAGTGTCATACTATATAAGAAATTAGGGAAATAAATTCAAGCAAGGGTGCTAGAGTTAAACTCGGCCTATGCTTTAGATAACAAAATTAAAGCAGCCTTCTTTCAACAAAACTTGTGTAAGAATCCCCCGCAATAATTAAATGATCGAAAATCGGTATGTCCAAAATCCTTCCAGATTCAACCAGCTTTTGTGTAACTGCTATATCCTCACTGCTCGGCTCCGGATTCCCGCTAGGATGATTATGCAGCAATATTACGCTCGCCGCACTGTTTTCAATTGCAGCCTTAAATATTTCCCTTGGATGAACTACGCTGGCATTCAAACTGCCGATTGAAACTGTTTCAAATTTAATTATTTTATTAGCCGAATTCAAACAAATCAGTATAAATTTCTCCTTAAGCTCGTCTTTTAGAAGAGGTATGAAGACTTTCGCTACGTCTTCGGGAGATGATATTTTGTTTTCGGAAAACCATTTCGACTGAGCTTGTATGCGCCGGCTTATCTCAAATGCCGCCATTAATGCTGACGCTTTGTCTTTGCCAATACCGTCGGATTTTGTTAATACCGGAAGTGATTTTGATGCCAGAATTGCCAGATTACCGTGAGTGTTTATTAATTCCTGCGAAACGGTTATAACCGATTTCCCTTTTTTGCCCGTCCTCAAAAGAATAGCAAGAAGCTCCGCATCCGTCAGATTTTGAGCTCCCCTTAACACAAGTTTTTCGCGAGGCCGGTCATCGGGAGGTAAATCTCTTACCTTCACAACGATTCCTCCTGATTTATTCCTATCTGCTTAATTTAAATTTATCAACAAGTTCGAATTTCCCGTCCCTGTATCTAACTATATTAAGAAATTTATTAACTCTGCTAGAATCGAAATAATAATTATTATGAAATCCTCTGTAAATTTCGGCGGATTCCAACTCGCTTTTAACTTCAGCCCTGCCGGCGTTAATATTTTTCATGACCGATAAAAGATATTCCGCTGCATCGAATCCGTACAGAACATTTCTGTCGACGTCAACGTTTGTCTGGTTGAAAAATTTTCTGCTGAAACTCTGATAGTCCGGATTGGTATAATCTATAAAATAATCGGAAGTAAAAGTAAGTTTGTTGCTGAGCTCGGGGGAAGTCTCGTATCCTTTTGCAAGGAACCAGTCCTGGTTGCCGTAAATTGGCACGCTGAGGCCGCTCTGAACGAACTGGGAAAGAAGTGCCGGCACGTCTCTTCTGTCAACAAGCGGAAGATAGATTCCGTCGAGCTGAGCAGAATCCGCGGCGATTTTTGAAACCTGCTCTTGATAGCTTATACTGTTGCTTTTATAAGTTTCATGAATAACTATGCTTCCGCCCAGCGACTGAAATTCGTTAATGAACGCACCGGCCAGCTGAGGAGAATAACCTTCCACAGCATTAAAGACGGCCATCCTTCTTTTATTTTCCACGTAAAAAATATACTCCGCCATAACTTTCCCCCTGACTTCGAAGGAAGGATTAGCCTGGTAAAAGTTGGGGTATAATCCGGTAAGATCGTTGTCGGTGGCCGTCGGGGAAATAATAGGGATATCGGTATCCTTAAAAGCTTCCAGCGCCTCCCTTACTTCATCACTGAAAATAGGGCCGATAATAGCTTTGATTGAAGAAAGTGAAGAGAATTCCTGTTTAATTTCTTTAATGCGGTTCTCGTTTCGCTCCGTGTTTCTTATAAGAAGTCCTATTTTATCGGTATGGTTCATATTATATTCAGCAACGGCAAACTTAATTCCGTCCAGTATCTCCGATCCCGCGTCTGAGGCGTGTCCAGTCTCACTGGCGTTTAACGGAAGCATAACTCCGATTAACGGCGCTGTAGAGGAATATTTTATTTTTTCCGAATCTATATTCTGAAGCAGCGTAACAGCTTCGCTTCTTTCCTCGGAATTAGGATACGATTTCAGTATTTGAGAGAATGCGCTCTCGGCATCCCGGACGCTGCCGTCTCGCAAATATATTTTTCCCAGCACCAGAAGAAGAAACGGTTTTGACTTTATCGAAGATGTACTGTCCGAAATCGTTCTCAGCTGCGCCGCCGTAAGATCATTCATAGCTATTTTCTGAGCTGTCGATTTCGCGTAGCTGCTGTAGTAAGGCGCGGCAGTTGATATCATCAAATTATTCAGTTCGTTAAACGCGGATGAATAATCATTACTGTCGTAATATACTTTTGCAAGCGTTAATTTTGCTTCGTCTGAATATTCGCTCTGAGGATAAAGCGAAATAAATTTCTTAAGCACACTTTGAGCTTTATCGAATTCTTTTAAATTCAGAAGACATTTCCCGTCAAATAGATACGAAACGGTAGTATTAGGATTGTAAGGATCGACAGATGAAATTTTTTCGAACAATTTCTGCGCGCCTGAATAATCGGAAGCTACAAACAAATCAACAGCAGCTTTAAATTCGGGACTTACGGTTGAATCGCTGACCGCTTTCTGCGCGGCCGCCGTAAACGTTAATGATAACGCGGTAAACAATAAGAGAAAATATTTAGCCATCGGATGCCTTGTCGTTAAGAATTGAATATGCCTTGTTCTTTCCGGCCAAGGCCTGCTTATTACCGGGATCAAGTTTAATGGCTATATCGTAATAAGCCAATGCGTCTTTTGTCTTTTTACCCTTTAAACACGCTTCCGCCAATTTAGTATAAATGTCGGATGAGGCGTCCGAAATATTTTCAATGTATCGCAGAAAATTTTTTTCGGCCTTGGCGTAATCTCCTAGTTTTAGATATATTTTACCTGCCCATTCGTAAGGCGCCGGTTCTTCCGGGCTGAGCGTTATAGTTTTTTCCACAGCAGGGACGGCATGTGCGTACATGCCCATCTTGTAATATGTTTCGGCGTATATCAAATTAAGCTCCCAGAAATTAGAATATACAGCATCCGCTTTTTTTGCGTACGATAAGGCGTTTTCGTAATTCTTTAGTTTTAGCTCAATTTTAGCCAGATAAATATTTGCCTCCTGCAAAAGCTCGCTCTGTTTTTCGTACGCAATGAAATTAAGAAAATTTATTTTCGCTATCTCATATTCGTTAAGCATAAAATGCGAGTAGCCGATGAAAAATGAAACAATGGGTTCATCCTCAGGCATTATATAGCTTAAAACATCGGACGCTTCTTCCCACCTGGCATTGCGCAGAAGAAACTGACCGAAGAATAGCCTTATATCTTTATCGTCCGGCCTTTCTTCAAGAAGTGAATTCAGCAGAGACAATGCTGATTGAAGGCTTCCCATTCTTTCATAGAGATTCGCCAGACTGAAATATACGTCGGTGAATTCCGGTTCTTCGTCCAGTATTGAGCTGTAGATCTGAGCCGCATGCAGAAGCTTTCCCTGCGACTCGAAGTCCCTGGCGAGTTTCATCCTGTGATCTAACTGATAATTCGGTTCCAAAAGTTTATTCCCACTCGATTGTAGAAGGGGGTTTGGAGCTTATATCATAAACTACCCTGTTTACACCCCTGACT
>JBJKTB010000478.1:0-7822 GCA_046703345.1 Ignavibacteriaceae bacterium | reverse complement strand
ATTGTTCGCTCTTGCTCCCACGCTGCTTTCTAACCAGCCGGATACCACGACTAAAGCTATAGGCATTGCCGATACATCAGGACTGTATTTCGGCCGCCTCGAAAAAACACTAAGCGGATTTAAGCTTGAAAATGGACAGCCTAACTATTTAATTATCAATCTTGCCGGAAAGAAAAAGAACATTGATTCTATCAGACGCGAAGCTGATTCATACGTTCTCTCTGGAAAACTTGAAGGATATATGCTTGTAAAAAACGGCGGCACCGATAGCGTTACCGCCGAATTCAGAAGCAGCAACGCCGGCAGTTTAAAAGATATCAGCAGGTTCCAGGATGCGCTGAACAAAACGAGAATATATCTCCGTCTTAAAGAAGCGGGAGTCAATACGGGCATTATAAACACGGTTTCCGAAAATTTAAATCTGAAGACAATTAAACTCGAGAAAGGCGGACAGGCAAGCAATTCCGATTTTGTCACTCTTTTCTTCAGCTCATTTATTTTTGTAATTCTGTTGATGCTTACCGTCCTAACGTCCGGCGGAATGCTTATACGCAGTCTGCTTGAAGAAAAATCAAACAGACTTATAGAAATCTTGATTTCAAGCTGCTCCCCGGGTGAACTTCTTACCGGCAAGGTATTTGGCCTAAGCGCTCTCGGTTTGACGCAGGTATTCATCTGGTCTATAATCGGATTGTCGCTTACCAGCTCGTCAACAGTGCCGGTTCAGGCTTTCAGCAATATCATTCCGATATTAGTCTATTTTATCCTAGGATTTGTATTTTTTTCCGCGATATTTGTCGGCGTCGGATCGGTGGTTACAACTGAACAGGAAGCACAGCAGATTACAAGCTACTTAAACATTACCTTGATTCTTCCTATTGCGCTTGTACTGCCGGCAATAGAAAATCCTGATTCTATGATCATACACATATTCTCATTTATACCTTTTACAATCCCGGCTATAATGATGATCAGATTCAACATAGGTCCTGTACCCGCTTGGGAAATTGTAGGCAGTATCTTTGTGATGATGCTATCGATTTACTTGTCCATAATAGCGGCTGCAAAAATATTCAAGGTCGGTATTCTTTCTTACGGTAAAAGACCTTCTGTTAAAGAACTGATTTCCTGGATGAAAGGAGAATGAAATCCGGACGGATTCCGTTTCCTTCATTAATATAAAAGATAAGATACAATTTAATATTCCGCAGGAAAGCACGGACGCGTTTCAACTTCCGAGAGAGCTTAGAGATAGAATAAAAAAATGTTATACTTCGCATCAGCAATAGCAGCCTTTGTACCGATGATGATTTATTTGATAATCATCTGGCGGTTCGACAGATACGACAGGGAGCCTTTCGGTCTGGTATTAAAAAATTATTTATGGGGCGCTCTAGGAGCTATTTTCTTCGCGATTATAGGAAGCAGCGCGGTATCGTATATACTGTCGCTTTTTGTCAGCAGTCCTGCCGAGCTTAACAGGATACAGACAATAATGGTAGCTCCGGTAGTCGAGGAAATTACAAAGGGAATGTTTCTTTTTGTTACTGTTGCAAACAGAAAATTCGATAACATGACCGACGGAATTGTATACGGCGGCGCGATCGGACTGGGATTCGGCATGACGGAGAATTTCTTGTATTTTCTCGCGTTCGGTACAAATTTATCGCAATGGCTGACAATTGTGCTGGTAAGGACATTATTTTCGGCTGTAATGCATTGTGTTGCTACCGCAACATTCGGAGCTTTCCTCGGTTACGCAAAATTCAAAAATATTTTCTATAAACTTACTTTTCCGGTTATTGGACTCGGGATCGCAATGTTTATTCATTTTGCGTGGAACTTCAGCGTTAGCATGCAGTCTACCGCGCCCCTCGGATTTATTTTTATGTTCTTTACGGTAACGCTGTTTTTCATTACTTTCACCGTAGCTACACTCAGCGAGAAAAGAATAATCTATCAGGAACTTCTTGAAGAGGCTTTAAACGGATTAATACCGGCGGAACATCTCGAATTTTTGAATTCAGGAAAAAGAAACAGACTCGGCTGGGTTGATGAAGGCATCCGTAAGTTATAAAGTAGAGCAGCGACTACTCTGGCTTTTAGAAAAATGGAATTAAAAAGCTCGTCAGGCTCAAGCCGCGATTATTATGAAAGAGACGTAGAATACTATAGGAACTTTATTCAAAACTTACTTTCAAATACCCACACAGAATAAATTATGAAATATAACTCCCGGCTTTATTTAATTTCCCTATTTCCATTATTCAACCCAGGCAGAGCGCCGGTCTTTGATTCGATGGACATAGACCATTCGCTCTACCTTTATTCAACCTTACTTTTAAACAATCTGGAAGTGTTCGGGAAAATAAAAAGTACGGCGGAGTTGATTTATTGCTTCGATGAGGCAGACAGCGAATACATAAAAAAGGAGACTTCGCTGCCGGAAGAAAGTACTTTGTTCTTTGATTCGTCTAAAAGTCAGGAGTTATTAACATTTCTTGCGGATAAATTTTTTGGGTCGGTTTCTAATAACTTGATAATTTTCTCCAATACCATCGGTGTTTCGCCGGTAAATCTGGATAGAATATTCAATATGCTTTCGATTGAAGACGAATCGGTTGTAATTGGCAAAACATCCGAAGACCGTACGGCATTTATCGGATTTAATGAATACAAAAGTGAGATACTAGAAAATATTATTTCGAAGGGAACAAATTTTAACAAGCTATTGGCCAGCGTAAACAAATATGATATTTTTGTACATGTGGTCAGCGGCAATCTCCTGGTTGAAAATATATCCGACTTCAGAAAGCTTTACACCGAACTATCTAAGAAGGAAAGCTGGGCGTACTGCGGCCAGGAGAAGCACGAACGGTTCACTCATCTTTTTGTAGAATATAAGGAATTGCTTAAATGACGGCGGTGGGTATTTTCGGCGGCACTTTTGACCCCATTCATCTAGGCCATCTTATAACCGCACAGTCTGTTAAGGAAATCAGGGGACTCGATAAAATAATATTTATTCCGGCTTATATCTCCCCGCACAAACAAGAAGTAAAAAGCCTAAGCGCTTCTCTGCGGCTGGAGATGGTTCGGCTTGCTATAAAAAACGTTCCTTATTTTGAATGCAGTGATTCCGAAATCGTAAAACAGGGAGTTTCGTATACGGTCGATACGCTTCGTGAACTAAAGCTGAAATATGAAAGGATTGAACTTATTATCGGATACGATAACATTATTGATTTTAAAACGTGGAGAGAGCCCGATAAAATACTGGAACTGGCCAGCCTGATTGTTTTAAAGCGGCAGTCTTCAGTTGAACCTGACGAGAAGGATAAATATTACAAATCGGCATTTTTTGTAGAAACGCCCTGTGTGGAAATCAGTTCCAGCCGAATAAGAGAACGAATTGCACGGAATCTTCCAATTAATTTTCTCGTTCCGGAAAAGGTAAATGAATTTATAATGAATAATAATTTATATAAGGAGCAGCAGCATTGAAGATACTGGTTACCGGCGGGGCCGGATTCATCGCCTCTCAAGTTGCCGATGCGTTTATCGAACAGGGGCATAATGTGTTTATCCTCGATAACCTTTCAACTGGTTTCGAGAAAAATATTAATCCTAAAGCCGAATTCATTAAAGCGGATATCGGTGATAAGGGACTTTCATCATTGTTTGAAAAAGAAAAATTCGATGCAGTGAATCATCATGCGGCGCAGATGGATGTAAGACGCTCTGTGGCCGATCCGGCTTTCGATGCCAATACAAACATCATCGGAACAATTAATCTTCTGCAGAATTGTGTGCAGACGGGAGTTAAAAAATTTATGTTTGCCTCAACCGGCGGCGCGGTTTACGGCGAGCAGGAGTACTTCCCTGCCGATGAGAAACATCCCACCTTCCCGCTGTCACCCTACGGAATTTCAAAGATGTCCGTGGAAAAATATTTGTATTTTTATTTCGCCCAGTACAAACTTAATTATACAATACTGCGCTACGCCAATATATACGGACCGCGACAGAATCCGTTCGGCGAAGCCGGAGTTGTCGCAATATTCTCAAGCAAGCTACTTAAAGGCGAACAGCCTGTTATAAACGGAACCGGACTGCAGACAAGGGACTATGTTTTTGTTGAAGACGTTGTCAAAGCGAATCTCTTAGGCCTAAATGATACTGCATGCGATATTTATAATGTAGGAACCGCAAAAGAAACAAACGTAAATGAATTATTTAATTTGCTTAACGGCATAGTCGGAAAAGGTCAGAAAGAAATTCACGGACCGGCCGCGGCAGGCGAACAGATGAGAAGCGTTATAACTTCCGAAAAAATGTTTAAGAAATTCAACTGGAAGCCGTCGGTTGAATTGAAGGACGGTCTGTTTAAAACAGTCGAATTTTTTAAGAAGCAGATATAAAGTAAACTTAAAGTAATTATTTGTGAATATTATTTTGGAATATGATCGAACAGGCATTTATAGAAAAATTATTTCGTAACGACCGCAGGACGGTTGCCCGTTCCATTACATTAGTGGAATCAAACAACTCGGTATCCGGCGAATTATTAAAAAAAATTTATTCCGGCGTAGGCAAAGCCTATAGAATTGGGATTACCGGCCCTCCGGGAGCCGGTAAGAGTACGATTACGAATCAGCTTACAAAATACTTCCGGAGCCTGAATAAATCCGTAGGCATTATAGCGGTAGATCCTACGAGCCCTTTTACCGGCGGCGCTTTACTTGGCGACAGGGTAAGAATGGCGGAGATAGGTCAGGATCAGGGAGTATTTATAAGAAGCATGGCAACAAGAGGAAGCCTGGGTGGCTTAAGTAAAAAAGCAAACGACGCAGCAGATGTACTTGATGTTGCAGGTTATGATTTTATTTTGCTTGAAACAGTTGGTGTTGGTCAATCGGAGCTTGATATTGCCGAAGCCGCCGACACCACCATCGTTGTGCTCGTTCCCGAATCCGGCGACGTTGTACAGGCAATGAAAGCCGGATTAATGGAGATTGCGGATTTCTTTGTTGTGAATAAAAGCGACAGGCCCGGAGCACAGCAGGCAGTATCAGCATTAAGAACAATTCTGTCAATGCGCGCTCATGACGAACATACATGGATGCCGCATATTATAAATGCAGTTGCTGTGGAAAACAAAGGTATTAAAGAAATTGCCGGTGAAATTGAACGTCATCAAAATTTTCTAAATGACAGCGGAAAATTTTTAACCAGACGGGAACACAGGGCAAAAATAAGGATTAAGGAAATCGTTGAAGAAAAAATACGTGAAATACTTTGGAGCGATTCCGGAAAAAATTCATTAAATTCTTCTTTAGAGAAAGTAGTTCTCGGCAATTTATCTCCTTATCACATTGCAGATGAAATCATAGCAGAATTTAGAAAACAGCCGTAAATTTCGTAAAGATTTGATTCAGCCTAAATCAGACTCAGTCCACAAGAAGCGGGTTTGATTTTGCTTATACCCGGTTTACCTGCCGGATGAATAAATAAATATAAAACGAAAGGAAAAGCGATGTCAGCTAGTGAAAACCCTTTTTTGCCCGGCCTTAATGAAAATCAAATAATTATTAGAGACACAATACGGGATTTTGCGGATAAAAATATCCGCCCTGTTATTATGGATTTTGATGAGTCTCAAAAATTCCCTATCGAGATAATGCGAAAGCTGGGGGAACTGGGATTTCTCGGCATCGTTATTCCAGAAGAATACGGAGGCGCGGGACTCGGCTACGTTGAATTCGCGATGATCATTGAGGAGCTGGCTAAAGTAGATCCTTCCATTGCGCTTTCCGTTGCTGCACATAACGGTTTATGCACAAATCATCTTTATATGTTCGGCAACGAGGAACAAAGGAAAAAATATCTGCCCGACCTTACATCGGGAAAAAAGATAGGCGCGTGGGGACTGACGGAATCATGGTCCGGAAGCGATGCCGCCGGACTGAGATCGTACGCAGAAAAAAAAGACGGTTATTACATTCTTAACGGAAGCAAAACTTTTACCACCCACGGTACTGTGGGCGAGACCGCAGTAGTAATGGCCATAACCGATAAGACAAAAGGGAAAAAAGGAATTTCTGCTTTCATTCTTGAAAAAGGCATGGAAGGTTTTATTGCAGGTAAAAAAGAAAACAAACTCGGAATGCGCGCCAGCGATACAACACAGCTTTCGTTCGAGAACTGCAAAGTACCTGCCGAAAATCTTTTAGGAAACGAAGGCGAAGGTTTCATTCAGGCTATGAAGATTCTTGAAGGCGGCAGAATTTCTATCGCTGCTTTAAGCGTCGGGCTTGCACAGGGAGCTCTGGACGCGGCGGTTAAATACAGCGGCGAAAGAAAACAGTTCAATAAATTATTGAATGAATTTCAGGCTATTCAATTTAAGTTTGCCGACATGCTTACAAATATTGAGGCGGCCCGTCTTCTTACATTAAGAGCCGCGGCGATGAAGGACAACGGAAAAGTAAACACGAAAGAAGCCGCGATGGCCAAGCTGTTTGCCAGCGAAGCCGCCGAGAAAGCCGCAAACGATGCAGTACAGATTTTCGGAGGTTACGGCTTTATAAAAGATTATCCGGTTGAAAAATTTTACCGAGACGTAAAACTTCTTACAATAGGCGAAGGTACTTCCGAAATTCAAAGGCTAGTTATCTCAAGAGAGCTGCTGAAAGACTAAAATTATTAAACACTTAAACATTACGTAATTATATGAGCAGAATTGGAAATCCGGTTCAGGAGAACGAAGCTTATCTTGTAAAACAGGATTATTATAAAAATTTAATCCGCAAACTCAACGCCGAAAAAGATAAGATTAAATTAGGCGGCGGAAAGAAAGCGATAGAGAGGCATAAATCAAAAGGAAAGCTTACCGCCAGGGAACGCGTGAAAATGCTTCTGGACGATGAAAACGATTTTTATGAGATCGGTACTTTCGCGGCTTACGGCATGTACAATGAATACGGCGGAGCACCGTCTTCAGGAACTATCTTCGGTATCGGGAAAATAAACGGCAGGCAGCATGTTATTGTTGCAAACGATGCTACAGTAAAAGCAGGAGCGTGGTTCCCTATCACAGCAAAGAAGAACCTGCGCGCACAGGAAACCGCAATCGAAAATAAACTTCCTATAATCTATCTTGTTGACAGCGCCGGAGTTTTTCTTCCGCTTCAGGAAGAAATATTCCCCGACAAAGAACACTTCGGCAGAATTTTCAGGAACAATGCAGTTATGTCTTCGATGGGAATCCCTCAGATCGCGGCCATCATGGGACCGTGCGTAGCCGGAGGCGCGTACCTTCCTATAATGAGCGATGAAGCTCTTATAGTCGAAGGTGAAGGCTCGGTGTTTCTTGCGGGAGCTCATCTTGTTAGAGCTGCTATAGGTGAAGTAATAGATAACGAAAGTTTGGGAGGAGCAAGAGTTCAATCGAATATTTCCGGTGTAACCGACTATGTTATGAAAAACGACGAAAAGTGTTTAGCACAGATCAGAAGTCTGACCGGGAAATTCGGTGTTAATGCTAAAGCAGGCTTCAATAGAATAGAGAGCGCTTCGCCCATATTTTCGCCGGCTGAAATTTACGGACTTCTTCCTGAAGATCCGTTAAAGCCGTATGATATGTATGAAGTAATTGCTAGAATAGTTGACAACTCGGAAATCGACGAGTACAAGGCCGGATACGGAAAAACTTTAATAACCGCCTACGCAAGGATTGACGGCTGGGCGGTAGGCATAGTCGCAAATCAAAGGAGCGTGCAGAAAACTGAAACCGGCGAGATGCAGGTAGGAGGAGTAATAT
>JBJKTB010000477.1:0-2832 GCA_046703345.1 Ignavibacteriaceae bacterium | reverse complement strand
GGCAAAATGTTCGCGCGGCTTTGATATTATTTTTTGATAAACAAAAGTAATACCGGATCAATATTTCTTACGCCCCTTCCATAAAGCCTGAAGTCTATCTTTAAGATTATTTTCCTGGCCGTTCTCGGTAGGGAAATAGTATTGTGATCCTTTCAGTTCTTCGGGTAAATAATTTTCGGCGATGAAATGATTCTCAAAATCATGCGGATATTTATATTCCTTACCGTAGCCTATGTCCTTCATCAGTTTTGTCGGCGCGTTGCGAAGATGAACGGGCACGGCAAATAATTGTTTGTGCCTAACGTCCGCCGAAGCTTTTTCTATTCCCATGTATGCTGCATTGCTTTTCGGTGATGAAGCAAGATAAGTTGTACATTGGGCTAAAATTATCCTGGCCTCAGGCATGCCGATCTTATCTACGGCTCCGAAGGCCGCTTCGGCGAGAACCAACCCGTTCGGGGACGCGTTGCCAATATCTTCCGAGGCTAAAATAACCAGTCTTCTTGCAATAAAAAGAGGATCTTCTCCTCCATCCAGCATTCGGGCCAGCCAGTAGAGTGCCGCATCAGGATCGCTCCCCCTAACGCTTTTAATGAATGCCGAGATTACGTTATAATGTTCTTCGCCGCCTTTATCATAAACAATGTTTTTCTTCTGAACTACGTTCTCAAGCACTTCTTTTGAAATGTCCAGAGGGTCCGAATCAATCTGTTGAATAACCGCCGCTTCGAATATATTCAGCAGCGACCGCGCGTCGCCGCCCGAAAGATAAATCAGAAAATCGATATCTATTTTCCCCAGATTTAAAGATGATAAAAACTCATCCTTAGCAATAGCCGAATTGAGTATGGACGTTAGATCATCTTTAGAAAGGTCATCTAATATGAAGACCCTTGCCCTGGAACGCAAAGCAGGGATTACTTCAAATGACGGATTCTCGGTAGTGGCGCCAATAAGTGTAATCAAACCGGATTCAACAGAGTGCAGCAGCGCGTCCTGCTGGGCTTTATTAAACCTATGTATCTCATCTATAAAAAGTATCGTCCTCTTACTCATCGATTTATTGTAAGAAGCCAATTCTATTATCGCGCGGATATCCTTTACGCCCGAAGATACTGCATTGATTTGATGAAAGTCGGAGTCTGTCTTCTCTGCTATTATTTTTGCAATTGTTGTCTTCCCCGTGCCTGGCGGCCCCCACAAGATGAATGAACTGAGAGTGTCGTTCTCAATCATCAGTCTTATTGGTTTGCCTGGCCCCAGCAGTGCATTCTGGCCGCGGTACTCGTCCAGATTTTTCGGTCTTACTCTTTCGGCAAGCGGAATCTGTGGCAAAGTATGTTTTTGCATCGTTTAATTTAAAATTATTAATTCAAAGAATAACAAATATAATTGTGCGGCATCAGAGGGCGTGATTAACAAGAATTACTTTTCAATTATCTTTATTGCCTTCTCGCCTTTCCTAATCATATTATACTTTTCGCGGGCTACTTTCTCAATCTTAGCCGGAACTTTATTTTGCAGAGAGTCAATTTCAAGCTGAAGACGGCTGTTCTCCGCGTTTGCCGAATCTACCTGTGCATTAAGCGCATTTACCTGCTGCTTCAGTTTTAAATACTTTACTATACCGCTGTCATTAAAAAACAGATATACCAGGCCCGCTAAAAATAAAACGGCAAAGATTGTGAATACAAGTTTTTTATATCTACCGGAGAACATTTACAGACTTAGTTTTATAATTTTGTCAATTAGATCTTCAAATCCGATTCCGACGGCTTTAGCCATCTTTGGTACGAGACTGGTTGAGGTCATCCCCGGAAGCGTGTTTGCCTCCAGACAGTAAGGTTTCATGTCGTTGCTGAGCCTAAAGTCCATTCTGGCATAAACTCGGCAGCCCAGAGCATTAAACGCCCTTAATGCTTCGACCTGAAGTTCATGCATCACTTCTTCAGGTAGTTTTGCGGGGACCTCGTACTCACTCATCCCGGAAGTGTATTTGCATTCGTAATCGTATATACCGTGTTTTGGCTTTATCTCAAGCACGGGCAAAGATTTGTTATCGAGTACCGCCACAGTTACCTCATGCCCGGATATATATTCTTCTATTAATGCTTTATCGGAGAATTGCAGAGCAAGCCTCAGTGCTTCCTCTATTTCTTCTTCTACTTTGCATATTGTTAATCCGACTGTGGAGCCCTGATCGTTCGGTTTTACAACGCACGGAAAACCGAATGAATCTTTAATTCTATCTTTGACTGATTCAGCTTCGTCCGCTTTACCAGCCGCTATCCATTTGGGAGTCGGAATATTGTAATGCTGAAACAGGATTTTCGACATCAGCTTATCCATTGAAATAGAACTTGCCAGCACATCGGAACCGGTATATTTTATTCCCCTTAATTCAAGAAGAGACTGAATTGTGCCGTCTTCTCCCCACTTGCCGTGAAGCGCCAGAAAAGCGATGTCCACGTCGTTAAATAAATCTGAATCGACTGCTTCAACATAATTCCTATTTGATATTTCGGAATAATCCTTTGAGTCGAAAAAATCTTCTTCGCGCGCCGGCTGATTTTTCCCGTACGCCGGGTCAATAAGTTTTACCTCATAGTTTAGGGACTTCAATGCTTTGTAAATTGAAAGACCCGATGATTTTGATACTTCTCTTTCGGGCGAGGTACCGCCAAGCAGCAGTGCGACAGCAGGTTTACTATCTTTTGTCATTCAATAATTCTTTCAAGCGGTTTTGTTACGTTAAACCTGTTTTTTATAGAGTTAAAAAATATTTCGTTCGTCAATATCGAGTCCGTAATTCCCTTTTGCTATACTTAAGAG
>JBJKTB010000476.1:0-4304 GCA_046703345.1 Ignavibacteriaceae bacterium | reverse complement strand
ATGCTATTGAAGTTGAACGCTTAACAGCCGATCCGCTGATAACCGTTTGTCTTGATCACTTGAACGAGGTGCAGCAGCGGTCTCTTGAAATGGATCTGGAACTTGCTTCAAAAATTCAAAATGCATTACTGCCGCACAACAACATTCTTATCGGCGGATTCGATGTAAGTTATCATTATTTGCCGGCGCGAACTGTAAGCGGTGATTATTGTGATATAATAGCCGCCGAAAACTCGGAAAGTTTTTTGTTCCTGCTTGGGGATATCACCGGAAAAGGCATAGCTGCATCAATGCTGATGACTCACGTGCATGCATTGTTTCACAGCCTGGCAAGTCTAAATCTTCCTCTTAATGAGCTGATGGAAAGAGCAAACCGTCTGTTCTGCGAAAGCTCCCTTTATTCTCATTTTCTAACACTTGTATGCGGCAGGGCATATAAGGGGGGTAGGATAGAACTCTGCAACGCCGGCCACTGCCTGCCTATAATCATTAAAAAGCAGGGTATTGTTAGTTTTGATTCTACGGGACTGCCGCTTGGAATTTTCTGCTCAGGCGGATATTTAGTTAGCAACTTTAATCTTGAACAAGGCGAAAGCATTATTATTTACAGCGACGGATTGAGTGAAGCCTTACTGAACGATGAAGAGTACGGTGTGGAAAGGATCAACCGTATTGCCGATTCTTTCAGAAGACTCGGGTCTGCGGAAATTATAGAAGAGGTAAAAAAGGATCTTCAGCTTTACATGAAAGGCCAAAAAATACAGGACGATTTAACCGTTATGGCGATAAACAGAAAAATTTAATTATTTTTTATCGCTCTCCAGCGCTAAGCGGATTTCATCAACCATGTGCCCGGCCTTAATAGATGAATAATATTTTAGTGCGCTTTTTAAATGCGATTCCTTCCTCTCAGTCATACCCTTTAACCCGTAAAGCATCGCCAGTTCCACATTAGTCTCTGCTGCATTCATTTCATTGTTTAAATCTTTATTTATCCTGAGACTGGTTAATAGATAATTTTCGGCGAGGTCAAAATCTTTAAGACCAATGTGAATAATTCCTTTTATTTTATAAGCATCCGCTACTGTAAGTTTATCATTTCCGTAATTCGCTATGTCCATTGCCAGTGTAATATAGTCATTGGCTTTTCCCAGATCGTTCTTACGGGTGTAAGCATCCGCCATTGCGAGGTAAGAAATGCCGAGCAGTGTTATGTAACCGATATTGTTGGCTATCCTGATGCTTTCACCGAATTCATCGACCGCGGTTTGATAATCTTTCTTTTTAAGACTGAGCATCCCGATATTGTGCTTTATCTCGGCAACACTTTTCATATCCCCTTTTTTGCCGAATAATTCAAGAGCTTTCTTATAATGGCGGAGTGACTGATCATATTTTTCGAAGAGATCTTTTATGATTCCCAGATTGATTTCAATTTTACCTTCCAGAATTATATCTTCTCTTTCCTTCAAAAGTGATAAAGCTTTTTTGAAATGCCGTTCTCCTTTTTTCAGATCGCCTAGTTCGCATTGAAAAGTTCCCAGAAGGTTTTCGCATGAAGCAATGCCTGTTACGTCATTTAGTTTTTTAAAGAGAAGGCGCGCTTTATTTATATAAGCAAAGCTGAACTGCCAGAATGCCTGCCGGCCGTAAAGTTCTCCAAGAGTTTTAAGCGCTTCAGCCCTAACGACGGTAAATTCGTCTTCTTTTTCGGTTTCGTTTATTATTTTTTCGTAAACGTATACAGCGGATGCCAGTTCGCCTGAATCGATCTTTAATCTGCCTATTTCAAGCTGAAGTTCAAGAAATTTTTTCTTAGGAAATTTCACTTCGGCATATGTGGTTATAAGATCGAGTTTGGTGCTTAAATTGTGCGGATTTAAAATATCGCCGCTCTTATAATCTCCTTCGGTTGAATTTTCTCGGGATGTACCCCGGAGTTTTTTAGATAAAACTTTTTCATAGAACTCGTAAAAATCATTCACGTTAAAATAATTTTTCAGGAGTCCGCTCAATAGTTTTTCTATTTCTTCAGTTTTAATATTCAATTTATATGCTCTTTTTTGTTCGATAATAGATTTCGTTCAAGTATAAGAATCGTGAACAAATGATAAAGAAATAAATCAATCGTGTTAATCAAATCATCAACCGAGTTATTATTTACTGAACGCGTATCTTGAAAAATGAGGAATGCTTACATCTTCGCATTCGAAAGAGTTCTGTCTATGATTAACCCTGCCTACACCGTCGGTTGGAATCCATGTATTCAAATCCGGATCAAAATAATACAGATGCACTATATTCGGCCATCCGCTGAAGTCCATTCCTTCGGCTTCTATGGAAAGCTTTACCGGATTATTAAACGTGGCATGAGGTCCGAACGTAAAGTCGAAACTTGGCGAGAGATAATCTTCATCCAATTCCATCCTGTAAGTTTCCGGTGTGTTAAGAGCATACCTCGGGATTCGCAGCACAACTCTTAAAGTGCCTATGCGGCCCTGGTTAGTTCTAAATCTGTCCCATATTACCAGCATGCCTCCACGCTGAGGCAGAATATATTCTTCCGCGGACAAGATTTTATTTAGTCTTTGCGGTAATTCGTCTGAAAAATTGAGCAGTTCAAGTCCCTGCGTTTCTGCTGCCTTCTGCCAATCAGGTTGTGAAGATTTTATAGAGGTTTCGGGTCCAACGGGATTAGAATCATTAATGCTTTGACGGCAGCCAGCGATTAATATTGAGCCAAGCAATATTATGAGAAAAAATTTTATTTTCTTCATCATTCTCCTCTTTCTTGCTTGTTATTAAATTTACCCCATTTAGTCTTTATCTACCCAATAATAATGCCGTCACAGAGAAGGTAATTCTTACTCAGCCCGGAAGTTGTTTGCGGTGTTTCGGTAAATGTTACTTGAAGGAAAGTTAATTATTACTGTTATGATTTGAGATGAGTGTTCTATTTAAATACGAGTTTTTAATACAGAAGTACCGCATTATAAGCCGTTTAATGCATTTTGTTTGGGACGGCAGTATTTTATACTAATTAAAAATTCATCGCCGGTAAACAAATTCGGTATACTATATGCATGCGGGACGGAAAAAGATTTACATAATTATCATGACTCCTGTTCTTTTTGCCCGGCCGTTTCTAGTTTTGCTTTTTTCCTTTGTTGCAAAGTGGGATGGGAATTGCGAATGATCTTATGAATATTTTTCCTTTTTTTCTGTTTCCTTTACCTATAAAAACTTCTTAGATAAATGATACGAGACAAGAAATAAAAGATTAAAAATCGAAAAATAAATAGCTCAAGCTGGCACTAAAAAATAATTAAGGCAGGCAGGTTTAACTAATAAAATTGTCGAGAGGATTTAAGCAACTCGGAGTTTCTTATTCCACAATTTGAAGTGATAATTTTTTATTACTTCGTTGTAACTGAAGAGAAGTCTATCCACAATGTTTTGCCACGATTGAGTTATGGCAAAATTGTACGCGTTCTCGGCAAGTTTTTTTCTGAAATCGGGTTTGTTCAGCAGAATCTCTATTTTATATGCAAGATCATTGGGATCTCTTGGCTCGGCGATTAATCCGTTTACTCCGTTATTAATCATTCCGAAAGCTCCTCCTTCCCTTGCGCAGATAGGAGGAATGCCTGATGCCATAGCTTCAACGGTTACATTTCCGAATGTTTCGGTAGTTGATGGAAATACGAATATATCGCTGGATGCATATGCAGCCGAAAGTTCTTCACCAGATTGATATCCCAGAAAAAGAGCTTTAGGCATCAGCTTCTCAAGTTCTTTTCGTATTGGCCCGTCTCCAGCGAGAACGAAAACTACATCGTCTCGTTTTTCCGTAAGAAGTTTGTATGTCTGCGCCAGAGTAAGTAAATCTTTTTCCCACACCAAACGGCCTGCGAAAAGAAGCGCTGTTTTTCCTTCAATACCGTGATTCTGCTTCCAGTCTTTTCTTGCAAAACCGGGATTGAAGGTATTTGTATCGACTCCGTGAGGAAGTAATTGAATTGTGGTAAGCCCGTGTTCGCTTAATTCTTCTATAATGGGTTTGGATGGCACATATACGCTTTCACATTTGTTATAAAGACTTCTAAAATAATTCCAGCTAAAATTTTCCAGCGCCTTTACTTTATAATATTTTGCGTAGCTTGCAAAGTGAGTATGTTAAGTCGCAACCACCGGGATGTTATGTTTAATCTCGAATTTTAAGGCTGCGTAACCGAGGGAGCAAGGGCTGTTTATATGAAGAAGATCAGGCTTATATTCAAGAAGTTTTTTTTCAAAGTGTTTTA
>JBJKTB010000475.1:0-11136 GCA_046703345.1 Ignavibacteriaceae bacterium | reverse complement strand
AAAGACTAAAAGACTTTTACAACCTCACCGCCCGACTGGAGGAACTCGATAAAAAGTATCATCTGTTAACCAACCGGTTTTCTAATATCAGGCTTGCCGTCTTTATAACCGGAGTACTTAGTTCGGCGTTCTCATTCTTCTTCGTGAACGATATTGCGATGATAACCGTGATACTTGTCTTCACCGTAATATTCAGCATCGTAGTTCACTTCCATAACCGGCTCGATGCATTCAGAAAAGATTTAAAGAAACGGATCGAAATAAAAAACTCGCATATAGCCAGGATGAATCTGGACTGGAAAAATATACCTTTTAACACCGGGTTGAAGACTGAAGCGGGAGATGCAATAGAATCTGATTTAAATTTAACCGGTTACCAGTCAATCGGACATCTTTTAGATTTTACATCGAGCAGGCAGGCGAGAAGCTTGCTGAAGAATTGGCTAAGCTGCGGAAGTCCGTCGCGTGAGGAAATATTGCAGAGGCAGAAATTAATTAAAGCTCTGGCGCCGATGCAGAATTTCCGCGACAAGTTATATTTAATTTCACTTAAATCTTCGGCGAGGGAATTCGACGGGGAATTAGTTGAGGAATGGTTTAACACGGGCGGACTGAAAAAATCATTCCGCCCGGTAATGACGGTACTCGGTATCCTTGCGCCAGTGAATATAGCGTTGTTTGTTTTATATCTTTATTATCTTCTTCCCGGTATATGGATGTTCACTCTTCTTATTTACATCATAGTGTATCATTACGGCGATCGAGATAAAAACAAACTCGCCTCCGAAACGGAACTGATTAACGATGAATTAAGCAAACTTAGCGCAGCCGCCGGACTGCTGGAGAATTTCCGTTTCGCGGGAATACCGGAGTTACAAAAGATCTGCGAGAGCTTTACGCTTAAAGGAGCCCGGCCGTCTTACCTTTTAAAAAATGTAAATTTTTATACCGAATTCCTAAAGATGAGACACGGCAACCCGTTTGTCTGGGGTATATTCAGAATTTTTATGCCGGTTGATTACATAATTAAATACAGACTGGAGCATAGAAAGAAGCTCATTCAATCGAACCTGTCAGAATGGCTTTCCGCATGGTATACTCTTGAGGCCCTAAATTCTCTGGCCAATTTCGCCTACTTAAATCCGGGATACAAATTTCCGGAGATAATAAACTTAGATACCCGGAGAAAAGAATCTATCGCCGCGTTACAGATCGGTCATCCTTTAATTCCTGAAGAACGGAAAGTGCGAAACGATTTTAAGGTTGAGAATAATGCTGAGATAGATATCATTACCGGCTCCAATATGTCGGGCAAAAGCACATTTCTCCGAACTCTGGGAGTAAACGCTTTTTTAGCTTATGCCGGCGCACCGGTAGACGCGCTTGAGTTTAAAATAATTCCTGCGCGGGTGTTTACATGCATAACAGTTAACGACTCGGTGGTTGACGGCATTTCATATTTTTACGCGGAGGTGAAGCGGCTTAAAGCTCTGCTGGACGAGGCGGATAAAGAATGCGGACTTCCGCTTTTCTTTCTGATAGACGAAATATTCAGGGGGACAAATAACATCGAGCGGTTAAGCGGCAGCAGGGCATTTATAAAAGCGCTGTCGAGGAAAAAACTGTTGGGAGCGATCGCGACACACGATCTTGAACTTGTTAAACTTGCCGAAGAGATACCTGCCGTAAAGAACTATCATTTTAAGGAAGAGGTTCTTGACGGCCGGATGAAGTTCGATTATAAGATACATACCGGTCCGTGTCCCACTACAAACGCGCTGAAGATAATGCGGATGGAAGGTCTGCCCGTAGATGATTTTTAAATTCCGCGAATTTAATTGCCGCCGACTGGAATCTGAAAAAATATAAAGCTGCCATAACGCATTCGTCAGACGCATTCACTGAAACATACACATCCGGCAACAAGTAAACTTTACTTGAACCTGCTGCTGCCGGCGCCGTTTCATCGGCAGTTAAATTATTTTATCTTTACTGCTATAAAAAACGATTTTAATTTTCCCGGCCACGCTCCGGGATTAATTTTATTTTCAAAATTATTCCTTAAATCTTTCGCACTATGATATCTAACAGTCCGGTTGTACTTACTGCAGACGATCTTGAAGTAAGCTTCGGCGAAAACATTATTCTAAATAAAGCGTCATTTTCAATACACGAAGGCGACCGCATCGGACTAATAGGCCGGAACGGAGCCGGCAAATCCACATTCCTAAAAATAATTGCCGGAATTGCGCGGCCGGATTCCGGAAACGTAGCGTTACGCAAAGGATTACTTATAGGTTATCTTCCTCAGGATTTCCAGCTCGATACTTCGAAAACGGTTTTTGAAAATATTCAGGACGGCGCTCACGATGTTATTCATATTATAAAAGAATATGAAAACCTTCCGCATGATTCCCCGCGCAGGGCAGTGCTTGAAGAACAGATCCTTCATCTTGACGGATGGAACCTGGAGACAAGAATCAAAATTGCCATGGCTTCGCTTAACGTTCCTGAGGGCGATCAAAGTATAGCTACTCTTTCAGGCGGAGAAAAAAGAAGGGTTGCTTTATGCCGGGCAATAATATCGCGCCCGGATCTCTTAATTCTCGACGAGCCTACAAACCATCTTGATACCGAGTCCATTGAATGGACAGAAGATTTTCTGGCGTCTTACGCGGGTACGTGTCTGTTCGTAACTCATGACCGTTATTTTCTCGATCGAATAGCCAACCGTATTGTGGAACTTTCCGGCGGCGTGTTCTTTTCCCATTCGGGCAACTATACTGATTACCTGATTAACAAAGCCGAGAGAATGGCTGTTGAGGAAAGCGAAGAGAAGAAGCGGCAGAATTTTTTAAGGCGGGAGCTCGAATGGGTGAGAAGGGGACCCCGCGCCAGGCGTACAAAATCTAAAAGCCGGCTGGACAATTTTGAGAAGGTCTCCTCTTCTGAAGAAACGCAGAAAGAGATTGACGTGGAGCTGATCATCCCTCCGGCGCCTCGTATGGGGAAGAAAGTTCTTACTCTTAAAAATCTGGAAATGACGCTTGCGGGGAAAAAACTTTTTGAGGAACTGAATCTTATATTTGAGCCCGGAAGAAAACTCGGGATTGTAGGTAAGAACGGACTCGGTAAAACTACCTTATTAAGAATTCTTCTCGGCGAGATTCAGCAGACAGCAGGTAAAATTGATATTGGCGAAAACGTAGTATTCAATTACGTGGATCAGACGAGAATATCTTTAAATGAAGAAAGCTCAGTCATCGGCGAAATAGGAAACGGAAGCGATTACATTAATTTCGGCGATGAAAAAATTACGGTGTGGAAATATCTCCGTCGTTTTCAGTTTACCGATGACAGGATCAACACAAAAGTGGAAAGGCTCTCCGGCGGAGAAAAAAGCAGACTTCTGCTTGCCAAGATCTTAAAGAACGGCGGCAACTTCCTTCTTCTTGATGAACCTACTAACGATCTGGATCTCCCTACACTCAGAATTCTTGAAGAAGCGCTTATAGGATTTGAAGGATGTCTGATAATCGTCAGTCACGACAGATATTTTCTAAACCGCGTATGCAACGGCATACTTGCTTTCGAGGGAAACGGGAAAATTCATTTCAGCGAAGGCGATTATGATTATTATCTTGAAAAGAGAAAAAAGCGTAACGCAGAGGCTAAGGCCGCAGCGGCGGTAAAAACATAAACTGATATTGTTCGTAAAAAGGAAACTCCGCGTAAATTAACGTTCAAGGAAAAACTGGAACTTGAACAGATAGAAAAAGATATTTTGAGCGCCGAAGAAGAAGTTAAGAAGATAGAGAGCATCTTTACTGCGGCGGATTTCTACGAGAAACACGCTCATCATACCAATGAGCTTAACGCGCAAATGGAAGCCGCGAAAGCGAGGATAGACGCTTTGTACGCAAGATGGCAGGACCTGGAGGAAATAAAAAAAGGCAGCGTTTAATTTAGCAGACGTTAATATATGTGAGTAATTGCGGATCTAAGGAGTAGTAATCATACCCGCTTGTATTAGTTGTAAAATTGTTATAATGTTCATATTAATATTCGACTTTTTTCATAAATTTCCCTGACAGCAATAAAAACGCAGCGGAGGATAAAAATGAAAACATGTTCGGCTGCAGCGCTCATACTTTGCGTACCGCTTCTCATCATTAATCTTTCATGTTCCTCCGTTAATTACAAAACCATAAATCCCGGATTGAACGACGGCAAATACGACAGCGAATTCCCTTACCGAAACGCTTCGGCGCAGCTTGAGGCTATAAGCAATTCTCTTTACCGGATCAACAGCCTGGCCTTTTATAAAGTATATTCGTTCGATCAGTACAGTAATCTGAAGCTTAAAGATCTTAATGACGAAACTATTCGTACAAAATCTGTTAAAACCAGTTATAAGGATCACGCAAGCTCGGGAACGGGAATCGTAATCTATTCCATGGCCGGCAGGGTAGGGCTGCTTACATGCCAGCATGTAATAGATTTTAAAGACACGATTGTAACATACTTCGCAAACGAGAACGGCGTCTACACGGATGAAGTCCAAAGTTTAGGATTTAAAACAAAAGAGTTTATATATGCGGCCGGATTCCCTGAGGGAAGCGAAGTAAACGAGATAATATCGGACAAAGAGAACGATATAACGCTGCTCGGTAAAAATTATCCTATGCAGTTCTCAAATTATTTCACTCTATTTACGTACCCGTTCGGAGAGGCGAAGGAGCTTGAATGGGGCTCATTCGTTTACGCACTCGGATTTCCGCTTAACTATAAGATGATTACTCAAGCAATTGTCAGCAGTCCGAATTACGATCATAAAGGTTCTTTCTTTATTAACGCGGTTGTAAACAGAGGTTACAGCGGCGGCCCCGTACTCGCTATCCGTGACGGAGTGCCGAACTTCGAGCTTGTCGGTATTATCGAATGGGTTCCTGAAGAAAGCGAAAATATCATCGTACCCTCGGCAATAGACCAGTCATTAAAATACAATCCGATGGTCCCTTACCACGGGGATTTGTTTGTGCAGCAGCAGAAACTTCTGCGTTACGGAATTGCGAAGGTGATTCCTATCGAAGAAATTAAACAATTCTTAATCAGGAACAAAGATGTTCTTCTTTCTCAAGGATACTACTTTAAAATATTCGACGCCAATTGACTCGCCTCACCGGCCGCCGTATTCTTTAAATGCTGACTAAAAATTATCTGCCCGGGAACACATCGATATCATAATTTTTTTTATTTTTGAAGCGCTGATTTATAGAAAATTATTGCGAGAACCAGGTATGAAAAAAATTATGAGATTAATTGACTCCCGCGAATGGGAACAACTGAAAAAAGTTAACGAAGACGCCGAACTGATAATCTTTAAATACAGTCCGATCTGTTCGATCAGCGCGTCTGTGGAAAATGATTTTGACGAATGGTTCGCGCGAATTGCGGACGAGCAGTCCGTTGAGTGCGCCAAAGTAAATGTTATAGAATCGCGGCCTTTGAGCCGGCAGATAGCTGACGAATTAAGCATCAATCATCAGTCGCCGCAGGTTATCTGGCTTAACAAAGGCGGCGGGGTTAAATGGTCTGCCAGTCATTACGATATAAACGCATCATCGCTGGAAGCGCACCGTTCTAAATAAAAAAGATAAATAATTGTAAGCTGATTTAAATCAGCCGATGCAATTGTGTCTTCGTTACGGAGCAGACAAAAATCTTTTATTCACCGGCAAAACCGTTTTTAATGAAAGGCCACTCGTTCTCCTTCTTAGCCCAGAATAGGAAGAAACCGACGCCTGTAACAAGCCACGCCAGTCCCAGACTAATAGCTTCAATTCCCGAACTGATAAAGATGTAGCTGAATCCGACGAAGGCTACAATTGAAGGAATTGGGTAGAGCCACATTTTAAACGGCCGTTTCATATCTGGAGCAGTTTTTCTGAGAATGGTTAATCCGGCAATTTGTCCGAGAAACTGAATCAGTATTCTGCTTGAGAGAGTTGCGGCGATTATAAAATCGAGATTGAACAGACTGGCGATACAAGTTACTCCGCCAACGAGCAAAAGCGAGTAGTGAGGAAAGTGTTTTGTGGGATGGACGGCTTTAAGCCAGCCGAAAAAGAATCCGTCTCTTGCCGCTGCGAACGGTAGCCGGGAGTAGCTCATCATCAAAGCGTAGATTGAGCCGTACGCTGTTACTGCAACAAGCAGGGTAATTATCACAGCCGGCACCGTGCCATAGAATTTCTCAAATATATCTGAAACAATATGATGAGATGCGGCAACATCCTGCCAGGGAAGAACGCCGATTATTGAAAAATTCATGACGGCATACAATAAGGTTACTCCGAGCACCGACCAGATGATTGCTCTCGGGAAAACATATCCGGGATTTTTCACTTCCTCTTCTACGTAGCAAATATTGTAGTAGCCCATCAGGTCGTACATAGCGATAAGAGTTGCTCCTCCTAAACCCATAACGAATCCCCACGAAAAAGAGAACCATCCCTTCGGAAAGTTAAACGCGATTTCCGGTTTAAAATGAATTACTCCGACGGCTATTGTTGCCCCGACTGTAACAAGCATTACGGCCCACAGCACAACCGTAACAACGCCTACGAATTTTATCTTCTTATAGTGAAGAACTATTGTAAGTACGCCCGTGCCGAAAGCGAGCAGCCTTATAGGAACACCGGAAATAGACGGCCAGATAAAAGAAAGATATTCCATCATTCCCACAATTCCCGAAGCTATCTCAAACGGCCCGCTCAGCAGAAAGGCCCAGATAAAAAGGAACGCGACGAGCTTGCCGAAATATCTTTTATATGCTTCTCTGAGATAAATATACGATCCGCCTTCACCGGGAAGAGCGGTGCTTAATTCCGCCCAAACCTGCCCGTCTGAAATCGCAATTAACGCGCCGACAACCCAGCCGAGCATCGCCTGCGGGCCTCCCATTGTGGCAACAATAAGCGGAATGGTAATAAAAGGACCTATGCCTACCATTGTAGCCATGTTTGAAGCGGTTGCGTGAAGAAGGCCTAAACTTCTGTCCAGCGAATCGGTTTTGGAACTCATTTGCAGTTATCCCGTTTTTGATTTGCGTTATTAAAACGGCATAATATATTACATTTAATATTTTAATCCCAACTTTATTTTTAAGTTTTTAAATCTCTTGTAATCTTAATATTTAATTTTGATTTTAATCAGGAAAATAATTCCTGCGGGCGCATTCTCAACTTTAAAACTGCGGAAAATTAAAATGAATGATATAATTACGATAAAAAACTGCCGTCTTTATTCTTCAAAAAAAAACGATGAACTATCCGATATAAAAATTGAAGGCAGCATCATAACGCGTATAGCGTCATCCGGAAATAGAGATGATGAAGGCCAAACTGTAGATGCCGGTGGAAGAATCGCCACCCCGGGTTTCATCGATGTTCATATTCAGGGTGCCGGCGGCGCGGATGTTCTTGACAACACCGAAGAAGCGCTGCGAACCATCTCCGCTACACTGGCCCGGGTGGGAACAACCGGTTTTCTCGGTACCACAGTTGTAAAGCCTAAAGAAGACAACGCGCATTTAAAATTGATGAGAAGCTTCACCGGGAGGGAACTTGGCGGCGCAAAACTGCTGGGCATTCACCTTGAAGGGCCATTCATCAATATAAAGAAAAAAGGAGGATTAGCTGAAGACGCAATTTATCCTTCTTCACCGGGCGAGTTAGAAGAGATACTTGATGCTACCGGCGATTCGCTTAAGATGATGACTATTGCTCCGGAGCTTCCCGGCAACCTTCAGATAATACGGGAACTCGTTAAAAACGGAGTGATTGCTTCATTTGCTCATTCGGACGCGAGCTACGAGGAAGTAAAAGAAGGATTCAATGCGGGCATAAGTCATGTTACTCACATTTTCAACGCAATGCCTCCGCTGCATCACCGCGCGCCCGGACCGCTGTCCGCAATATTTGAGAATGATAAAGTTTCAGTTCAAATAATAAGCGACGGTCATCATCTTCATCCGAGTATAGTAAATCTTATTTATAAGCTGGTTGGCGAAGAGAGATGCATCTGCATTACGGACGGTATGCACGGTATCGGTCTGCCCGACGGCAGATATATTTATAACGGCAGGGAGTATGAATCCAGGAACGGGGCGGCGAGATATCTTGACGGAACTTTGATTGGTTCAACAATGAGTCTAGGAAACATAGCTTTCAAGTTTATGGAATTCACTGGATGCGGACTTGAAGCGGCGGTTAACAGCGTAACAAAAAATCCCGCGGCACTTCTTAAGATGAACGACAGAATAGGATCCCTGGAGACCGGCAAATCCGCCGACATTGTTATATTGAATCCTGATAATTCGGTATATAAAACATTTGTCGACGGGAAAATTGTCTTCTCTAAAATTTAAAAATTTTTTCTCTCAGCGGAACTTTAGCGGAACAAGTCCGTCTAAAGTTATTGATCAACAGTAAGTTTAATACTAATCACAATTCGTGAAAAATTAATTTTCTATTTTTTCGCCGATTAAATCTTTCACAAAACACCGCTGAGAAAATATGAGTATTGTTGTAGAAAATCTTACCAAACAGTACGGCCCGCAGAAAGCAGTTGATGAAATATCCTTTCAGGTAAACACCGGTGAAATCCTCGGTTTCCTGGGTCCCAACGGGGCAGGGAAGACCACAACTATGAAGATAATAACATGCTATATGGCTCCGAATACTGGTGATGTAAGGGTAAATAATTTGTCGATTCACGATAATCAGGAAGATATAAAAAAGAAGATCGGGTATCTTCCTGAGAACAATCCCCTTTATTACGATATGCCGGTTCTTGAATACCTCCGCTTCGCGGCAAACATCCAGTCAATTCCCAAGGAAAAAATAGATACACGGATTGTTGAGATGGTGCACGTTTGCGGATTGAATGCGGAAAAGCATAAAAAGATAGGCGAACTTTCGAAAGGCTACAGGCAGAGGGTGGGACTTGCGCAGGCCATGATACACGATCCGGAGATACTGATTCTAGACGAACCGACTACCGGACTCGATCCTAATCAGATAATAGAAATAAGAAAACTGATAAGGGAGGTCGGCAAGGAAAAAACCGTAATTTTAAGTACGCATATACTGCCGGAAGTTGAAGCAACCTGCGACAGGATACTTATAATCACCCAGGGCAAAATTGTTGCTGACGGAACGCCCGAGACACTGCGCAAACACGCTCAGGGCAACGAAATTTTACGTATTCAAATAACCGATGCCGCCAGCCGCGACGAGATATTGTCCGGCCTTCACTCAATAGAAACGGTGGCTTTGGCGGACCCCATCAACGAATTAAACGGCGGATTTCTTATACAAAGCAGAGAGAACGCGTCCTCCAGACGCCAGATATTTAATCTCTGCGTCCAAAAAAACTGGGTGCTCACGGAGATGACGCCGGTTGAAACCAAACTCGAAGATATTTTCAGAGAACTAACCACAGATATAAAAGCATGAAAAAGATTTGGATAATCGCAGTAAGAGAACTGCAGTCATTTTTTGATTCGCTTACGGCATATATTCTGCTCGTTGTATTTCTCGGCCTGAGCGGATTTTTTACATGGCTGTTCGGGTCGGATATTTTCTTTGTTGGGCAGGCAACTCTGCAGCCTTTTTTCGGAGTCGCATACTGGACTCTGTTTTTCTTCATACCGGCTTTAACTATGAGAATGGTTGCCGAAGAAAACAAATCGGGTACTATTGAACTTCTGCTGACAAAGGCTGTATCCGACTGGCAGGTGGTCATCGGTAAATTCCTTTCGTGCCTTGTGCTGATAGGAATCGCGCTGCTTTTAACGCTGCCGTATTATTTCAGCGTATGGGCGCTCGGTCCGGTGGATCACGGCGCGGTATGGTGCGGGTATCTCGGTCTTCTGCTTATGAGCAGCGCTTATATAGGCATCGGATTATTTGCAAGCAGCATAACCAACAATCAGATCGTAGCTTTTCTTCTGTCGCTATTCATCGGAGTTTTCTTCCTAATAATTTTTAACGTGCTGTCGACTGATTTTACCGGTACAGTCGGAGAAATTCTAAGCTACTTAAATATGTCGTCGCATTTCGATTCTATTTCGCGAGGAGTGGTTGATACCAAAGATCTGATTTATTTCCTGAGTATCACGTTCTTCGGTTTAATTTTAGCCGAGACTTCATTATCAAAAAGAAATATTGTTGATTAAAATAAAAATATTATGCTTACCAGAAAGAAAGTAATTACATCTATCGTATTGATATTCGGCATTCTGCTGCTGCTGAATGTTGTTGCAAACCGTTTCTTTTTAAGACTGGATTTTACGCAAGGGCATCAGTATACGCTGAGCGACGCTACGGATAATATTCTTAAGTCGCTCGATGCTCCCGTAACCGTTACGGCTTATTTTTCGGGCAACCTTCCTCCGGACATCGCTCAGGTAAAAAACGATTTCAGAGACATGCTTGTTGAGTATAACAACGATTCCGACGGCAAAGTTGTCTACGATTTCGTTAATCCTAACAAGGATCAGGCGACCGAAATGAAGGTGCAGCAGCAGGGAATATCGCCCATAATGATCAATGTAAGAGAACGCGATCAGATGAAGCAGCAGAGGGCGTATCTCGGCGCCGTACTTCAGTACAAAGGGAAAAAAGATATTATACCGTTTATTCAGCCCGGATCGGCGATGGAATATTCTCTCTCGACAGCGATTAAAAAATTATCCATCACTCATAAACCGAAGATTGCTTTTCTGCAGGGAAACGGAGAGCCTTCGCTTTCGGACATGCCTCAGCTGAACGAGCAGCTTTCGGTACTATATGATGTGAGCTCATACAAGTTGAACGACACGGCAAGTATTCCTAGCGATTTCAGAACGCTTGTAATAATCGCGCCGTCGGATACTATACCTCAGAGTTATATAAGTCAGCTTAACACTTATCTCGCCGGCGGCGGCAGAATTCTTGTCGCGCTGGATAAGGTAAGAGGAGATTTAATGCACGCGACCGGCAAGAGTGTATTTACGGGAATCGATCCGTGGCTTCAGAAGATGGGAATAAACGTGGAGAACGGATTTATCATAGATGCAAACTGCGGAAA
>JBJKTB010000474.1:0-4164 GCA_046703345.1 Ignavibacteriaceae bacterium | reverse complement strand
TAACACTTTATTCAACCTTGTTCCGGATTCTTCGATATGAGCGTAGTATTTCCGCAGTAGTGTTTTTATTTCTTCCCATGAGAAATTTCCTCTGGTATGATCCTCGCCGTATTTGATCCGGTGAATTTTGTCCATTACATCAAAGCCTTCTTCATTGAAGTCGGCAAGAAGGATCGTGCCCGAAGAAGAGTGCACCCGAATTAATTCCGAAATACTATTGAGAGGATCTTCGAGATGGTGCACCGTATTTACGCATTCTATGTTATTCAGCGATCCGGTTTCGAAAGGTATGTTTTCCAGATTGAGCAGAATGAACCGCACTTTGTTTTCATAATCTTTTGTTATTCTTTTCAGCGCGTCCGGTCTTTGTTCGGAAGTAAGGTCGGCTGTAATTACGCCGAAGCCTAATCTTGTAAGGAGCGCCGTCATGCGGCCGGAACCGGTGGCGAAATCAAAAATAGTTTGGTTATTCCGGAATCCGGCTGCATCAATCATCTCATAATATTCTTCAAGCAAATCAAATCCCCATTCGCGCAGATGCTTGTCTGAGCCGGAGGAGGGAATTGTTGAAATAATATTTTCAACATGCGATTTATTCATCCTTACCAGATACAATCTTGTAGGAATGGGTCATCTCAACTGATTTTTCAAGCATTGCGGTTACGCCGCAGTATTTTGTCTGGGAAAGTTCTATTGCCCGTTCGATATCTTTCGTATTAAGGTCTTTTCCGTAGAACACGTATTCAAGGTGAAGCTTAGTAAAAACCTGCGGATGTTCTTCTGATACTTCGGTTTCAATATTGATCTCGAAGTCGTCGAGTTTAGTTCTTTTCTTAGATAAGATAGATATAACATCGCTGCCTGTGCAGCCGCCAAGGCCGAGCAGAAGAAGTTCCTTGGGACGTATGCCTGCGTCGCTTCCGCCGAAGTTTTCCGGGCCGTCCATGGTTATCCAGTGATTAGAATCCGTTTTACCGACAAAAGTGATTCCCTTTAATTGTTTTATGTAAGCTTTTTTAGTTGCCATTATTCACCTTCTTATTTTATGTAAATTAAAAACGTTTAAAATCCCAATGAATAAACCAGCAGTCCCAGACTTAATCCTATAATCAGGTTGAAGACCTTTATCAAAACGGAATCGCGCACTGAGTAAGAAAGCATCGGCAGAAGTCCGTGTCCGTCCTGCACCATTGAGCTTGTAAGCAGAACAGAGAACGGGATGATGCCGTTTGCGAACATAGTAACGAAAATTAAGTGCGGTCCCGATTCGGGAATAAGTCCTATAAGCGCACCGGCTATAAGCAGAAGTATCATATACTCAGAAGCGAACTTATGCAGATCCCAGTGCGAAAGTCCGAAGCTCATAAGAAGAAGCGCGCCGAAGGTCCACAGAAAAGTTCTCCATATGTGGCGTTTTATGATATGATGCCAGAGATGTTCTTTAATATAGTGCTTATAGCTTTCGTGGTCTTTATGATATTTTTCTTCTTCGCAGTTGAAGCAAGTATGGATTTTATACTTGCGTACAATAAGATCTATCAGCTTGCCCGAGAAGACGCCTATGACAAAGAGAATTCCGAAAAGGATAAGCGCAGTTTTGGGGAACATAGCCAGCATAACGAATGCCTCGTCGCCTGATGCGGCAAGCATACCTCCGGTAAGCGCGCCGAAGCCGATCATACCGTGAACGTAAAGGCTGACTCCCGCGAACGCGCCCACGCATCCAGGTGTTGCGCCGAGAAGTGAGGTAACAATATATTGTTTCCACTTAGCGCCGCCGCTCAATATTGCAGCAAGCTTTCCTCTTGTCCAGACGTTCAGCAGGTCAACTGCCACCATCATTATCAAAACAAGTACAGTTATCTGGACGCTTTCTTTCAGTACGTTTATAAGCATTTCAGACATAAGTTATCCGGTTATAAAATTTCTTATGACAAATATAAAAATTTGGATTGATTAGACACCGCGATCCGTAAAAAAAACTAATTTTATATACAAACCCGGTTCGGGTAAACCGGGTTTTAAATTTACCTAAAAATATTCTATGAACTTTAATGAGCCGTGCAGGAATTATCTTCTTTTATTATCAGCTCGCCGGAAATAAATTTACTTACCGCATCATCGGCAAGTCTCTCGTCGGTTAGGACGGGAGTAATATTGTTTGCTTTTAAGTCTTCAATAACTCTCCATCCTCCGCTCTGGAAGATTACATGGCTGCAGTCGTTCAGGCCGTCAACCAGCGCCTGATGGCTGTGTCCTCCGCCCTCGCCGTGATGATGATGTTCATGCTCATGGTCATGATTCATCCTATGGTGTGTAAAGGTATTTTCCCTCATTTCTTTGCCGGAGATTTCGTTTCCGCTTATTTCATAAACCAGAAAGGATTTACACCTTCCCAGGTGTCCGGTTACCCGAGTTCCGTCGTTTGTTGCTACCGCTATTTTCATTTTGTTTCCCTGTTTTTAGTTGTTGCATTTGGGTCAGCTGCCAAGTTTTTTTCTGTCCCTTACTTTTAATTCCAAGCCGCATTTTTTACAAATAAAAGTAAATCTTTCTTTCAGCTCGTCTGAAATCTCTTCAGAAATTTTAATAGCCTTACCGTTAAGTATAGAATCCGCAATCTTCTCTCTTGCCTTGTTGACTATTCTGCCGAAAGTAGCGCGGGAGATATTCATCTTTTCGGCCGCATCTTCTTGAGACATATTTAAAAGATCGCCGAGTCTGATTGCTTCCAGTTCGTCCGCTTCAAGAGTTACTTCTTCAAGATGACCCAGGGGTACGCCCGCGGGCTTGAAATAATACGAGCTGGGGCTGCAGCCGATGCTTCTATGTTTTTTAGGTCTTGCCATAAATTTATTATGAGCATATGCTCATAACAAAATTATAACAATCCGTATAAAATGTCAATTGCGAAAGCGGCCTGAGCAAATTTGAATTACGAATGTAACTTTATTGAGCCTTTAAAACATTAAGGAATGCTGCTTTTCACGAATATGATGCCGAATTGATGAAAAAGTCACCGTTTGTATTTCTAAAGACATAAAAAAAATTTTCGATTATAAAATGAACCCGGAGGTTTAAGTCGGCAGAACTTTAAGTGCGGGGGCTGATATCCGGGAAATCATTGCTAAAGCGATTAGTAAGAACGGCTAAGGCAAGATGAAAGCCGTCTGTTTATATCTAAAAATTGAGATAAATGATATACAATCCAAAACACAACCGTCAGCAAAAGAGGGTATTGATAATATCGTCTTTGGTAATTGCGGCTGGAGCGGTACTTCTTCTTAACTCTTATAACAATGTATTTCCGATGGCCGCAGCGGTTATCGCGGTATCCTCAGCCGTATTCCTGTTCTCACTTATAGGGATGGGAATGGATTATTATAAGATGCGCAATGAAAAGACTGACGCAGTTGATTTGTACGAAAGTCTGTTTAACAATTCTTACGACGGGATATACATCGTTAATAACGAAGGCGTTATTGCGGATGTAAATCAAGGCTTCTTAAACATGATGGGCTGCGAAAAATGTGAACTTATAGGAACGAATATTAATAATTTCATTAATGATACAGATCTCTACATAATGGAAATAGCCGAAGAAAATCTGAGGAGCAGAGGATCATTCCGATGCGATTTAAACTATATAGATAAGCACGGGATATATCATTCGGCGCTAGTAAGAATGACAAAGGTTTTAAAGAAAGGCAGCGCGTTCGGCTATCAGGCTATAGTAACGGATATTACGGAAAGGAAAGCCGTTGAAACCGCATTAAGGCACAGCGAAGCCAGATACAAAGCTCTATTGTCGGCTATTCCCGATCTTGTCTTAAAGTTCGACAGAAGCGGCACACTTTTGGATTTTCACCTTCAGCGAAACGGCGGCCCTGCACTGCTTTCCGGGCTCAATATTAATTCGACAATCGAAAGAATTTTCCCTGAAGGTATTGCCGAAGGTTTTATGGACAGCATGGAAAAAGCGTTTAATAAAAAAGAGCTGCAGCTGTTCGAATATCATATTAAGGCCGGAGACCGGCGCATTGAGGAAGAGGCCAGAATTGTGCCGATGGAAAACAACCAGTCGATTGCAATAATAAGAGATATAACCGCACGCAAGAACGAGCAGGAGCAAATTCAAAATTATATAAATGAGCTTGTACAAAG
>JBJKTB010000473.1:0-4078 GCA_046703345.1 Ignavibacteriaceae bacterium | reverse complement strand
TCCCAAAGGAGTAGTACTCTCAATCTCCAATCTTATTAGCAGGGCCTCCGCCGGAGATTCTTATTTTAATCATCACGATGGCGATAAGTGCCTGGCAAGACTTCCTTTCTATCATGTAGGAGGACTCTCAATCTTGTTCCGCGCATTTTCCTTCGGCGCGTCCGTAATTATTCCAGACAGCCTCAGAACTGACGATATCCTTTCAGCTTTTAATAATTATGATCCGTCGTTAGCATCTCTGGTTACTCCGCAGTTAAAAAGAATCATCGAACAAGAGCAGCTGCCGAACGCTGACCTTCGCCGAGTTCTGCTCGGAGGAGGATTTTTAGACGAATCGCTGGTTGCAGACGCTTTAAATCGAGGTTGGCCTGCAGCTAAATCATACGGTTCTTCGGAAACCGCGACATTCGTTACGGTATTAGCACCTGAAGATTTTTTACGCTTTCCCGCGTCCGCAGGTAAAGCGCTTCCCGGGAACAATATATTTATAGTCGATGATCAAGGCCGTCCGCTCCCGGCCGGTGCTTTAGGAGAAATTGCGGTTGCGGCGGGTTCGGTTTCGTCCGGCTACATAAATAACATAGCTGAAACATCATATAAATTTAGAGATAATGTTTATTACACGGGCGATTTCGGCCGGCTTAACGAAGATGGTTTTCTCTTCATTGAAGTCCGTAGAAATGATCTTATAGTTTCAGGCGGCGAGAATGTTAATCCCGCTGAAGTTGAAAAAGTAATATTAAAAATGCCGGGTGTTAAGGATGCCTGCGCCTTCGGGATTGATGATAAAGAGTGGGGTCACATAGTTGCCGCCGCCATTATAAAAGAGCCTTCCGTAGAAATTAATTCAGAAGACGTAAGAAATTATTTATCTGGAATGATTGCCAGATATAAAATTCCTAAAAGAATTTTCTTCGTAGAAGAATTCCCCAAGACGGAAATGGGGAAAGTGATGAAAGAAAAGCTGAAAGAAATTATCAGAAGAAAATCGTTCGAATCGGAAAACTGATAAGGCTACTGCTGCGGTTCGTAATGTTTTTCAAGCCCTTCTTTCAATTCGGGTTTCATACGGTGCTTTTTCCATGTTGATTTGTCAACAAATACATGAACCGTTTTTACTACGGTGCATTCCTCGCCTGCCTGGTTCCTGCATACGTATTCCAATTCAAAAGAAGATGATTTTAGAGTTCTTACCGTGATTTCAACGCTTACTGTTTCGCCGTACTTTAAAGGTTTATGGTAGTGGGCTTCGCTGTTGAGAATGGGCACGATGTACTCATCGTTGCTCCAGAAATCTTCCGCTAAATTAAAGCCGGCAATCATCTCTTCGTATGCTGAATGACAAATTTCAAATATTCTGCCGAAAAAAAGTATTCCGGCAGGATCGCAGTCGTAAAAATTAATTCGTCTGTTAAATTTAATCATCTTGTTTACCGTAAAATTAAACTGTTGTTTTTCTCTAATAATTCGTTAGGAATGTTTTTCAGTATTTCGTCCGCGAGCGCATCTATAAAGTGACGCTTTAAAAAAGCTTTGCTGTATACCATTCCGATCTCACGTTTGGGCACAGGCCGGTTAAATTCCCTTACCATCCCCTTCTGCCCGTTAATGTGAATATCGTTTACTGCCAGATAAGGCAAAAGCGTGATACCGAAATTCTGTTCTACAAGTCTCTTCAGCGTATCTATCGTTCCGCTCTCGAAAAGTAATTTCCTTTCACCTTCTCTCCATTCGCGCTCTGTACTCTTGCAAAGCTTCAGCGCATGTCCTCGCAGGCAGTGGCCCTCTTTAAGAAGCAGCAGATCATCCGGCGGAATATCATCTATATCAAGTTTCTCTTTCGAATAAAGTGAATGCTCCGGTGAGATATAAGCAACGAACGGCTCGAAGTACAAAGACTTTTCAATAAGATCGTTGTTATTTACAGGAAGCGCAAGTACGCCTACGTCGATAAGATCTTTATCTATATTTTTAATTATTTCGTTAGTAGTTATCTCGTCTATAACAAGTTCGATACCTGGATACTTCTCTAAAAACGACTTCAGGAAGATCGGAATAAGGTAGGGCGCAATTGTAGGTATAATTCCGAGTTTCAGCCTGCCTGTAAAAGAACCTGTTTCTTTATCGATTATATACTGAAGCTTCTCGGATTCCCGCAGAATAATCTTGGCTTGATTTAAAATTTTGTCGCCCATATCCGTAGGCACTACAGGCTGTCTTCCGCGGTCGAAGATTATCACACCTAGCTCATCTTCGAGCTTTTGTATCTGCATGCTCAGCGTGGGCTGAGTAACAAAACAATGCTCTGCAGCCGCTCCGAAGTGCCGGAAATTATCTACTGCGACGATATAGTACAATTGCGCTAAAGTCATAATTCTTGATGACAAATATACTCAAACTGCAAGGGAATTTGAAACTTCAAATAAAAGCTCTGGCACGGAAAAATTTTATTTATTTTCATTCGTGACAAAAGAAAATCAGTAAAGAGACCGATTATGAATCATATTAAGATCCAATATTTATATCTGTAAAATGATTCAAGTATAAGTGAGCATCACCACACACTCGCGGGCATTTTTCCAGTTCCATGTTTTATTTTTATGTCCGATTTTCAAATAAACCGCTGATTACGCTGCTCTTCGCATTAAATATTAAAATAAATTTCATATACACCGCCAATAGATATTTTCTATGTTAGCATAAACACAATCTATTTGAAGTGCAGCGGGCTTATCTTTAAATTTGCGCCAACAAAAAAATTATTAACAATTATTGAAAGGCATACTCAATATGCAGAGTATATTATCGATTGGCTCAAAGTTCCCCGAATTTAATAAAACTGCCGTTGTTTCTCTTGATCACGGTAAAGAATTCTCCGAAATCACTTCGGAAGACCATAAAAAAGCCGGCAAATGGATGGTAATGTTCTGGTATCCCAAAGATTTCACTTTTGTATGCCCTACCGAAATAGCCGAATTCAACAAGAACTATGAAGAATTCCGCGATAGAGACGCCGTGCTTTTAGGAGCCTCAACCGACTCTGAGTATGTACACCTCGCTTGGAGAAAAGATCATGCTGACCTTAAAGGATTAAAATTTCCTCTTATTGCCGATACTTCAAAATCGCTTGCTGAATCTCTTGGAATACTTGAAGCAAATGAAAAAGTAGCATATAGAGTAACGTACATCGTAGATCCCGAAGGTATTATCCGATGGGTAAGCGCTAACGACTTAAGCGTAGGAAGAAACGTAAAGGAAGTAATTAGAGTTCTTGACGCTCTTCAGACTGATGAACTGTGTCCGTGCAACTGGGAGAAGGGGCAGGAAACAATTAAAGTTGCTTGATTAATTTAGGACGCGGGATTTCTTTAAACGGAAATTCCGCTCCGCTTTTCCATCCTTTTTTTACCGAATATTTTTTTGAATTTGAAAGGCGTATATATATGTCGTTAAACGAGACTAAGATTGATCTGCTCAAAGATCTATCTTTAGATGAAAATACTTTACTTCCGAATCTTGAAGCTATGGTTATTGGAGACACAAGATTCCTTCGCGATTTAAGAATTAATTTGAAGAATACATTGGCTTCTGAAAACCTTTCGATTAAGGAAGCTTATTTAATAGCATTATCAATAGCTGTTAACGAAAAGAATAAATTATTGAGAGAAGCGTTTCTTAATTTGGTAAAAGCAAACGGCGCATCAGATGCGGAGATTGCCGAAACTCATGCATGCGCTTCTCAGCTTGCGACCAACAATGTTTTCTACAGGTTTAAGCATTTCATTAAGGATACCAACGAGAACTATCAGTCGTTGCCGGCCGGAATAAAAATGAATGTTATGATGAACCCCGTTATAGGCAAGGAGTTTTTTGAGTTAATGAGCCTGGCTGTGTCGGCGGTTAACGGATGTCAGTCGTGCGTTAATTCTCACGAAGAATCTGTAAGAAAACTAGGTTCTCCGGAAGCAAGAATTTTTGATACTATAAGACTAGCCAGTATTGTAAAAGGCTTGTGCGTCGCTATGAATTAAATGTACGATGACACTCCTTATAGAGGTCAAATTTTAATCTAAAGGAC
>JBJKTB010000472.1:0-2766 GCA_046703345.1 Ignavibacteriaceae bacterium | reverse complement strand
TAATTACTCTTTCCGTTTCATGCATTATTACCATTCCTTAATGCTAATATGCAATTTAAATGGTATTATTAACATACGAATCCGGCTGTACATCTTTTAAGAGATGATCTGACCGTTCTCGTCGTATTTATAAAAGCCCTCGCCGGTTTTCTTACCCAATTTCTTTTCTCTAACCAGCTTCCTTAAAATAGGGCAGGCTCTGTATCTCGGCTCGCCGAGAGTTTTCCACAATGTTTCCATCCATGCAAGAACTTCATCAAGTCCCATTGAATCCGCCAGTTCGAGAGGACCGTACTGGAAATTGTAACCGAGCCGCATGGCGGTATCGATATCCTTTGCCGTTGCCACTCCCTCGAGAAGAATGTACATCGCCTCGTTAAGCAGCGGAACAATTGCCCTTGTAGTGACGAAACCGGGATATTCATACACCTCGACAGGCGTCTTTCCTATCTTTGCCGCAAAAGTTTTAACTATCTCCACCGTCTCGTTTGATGTGTTCAGGCATTTTACAAGTTCTACCAGCGGTATCTTCGGCACGGGATTGAGGAAATGCATACCTATAATCTTGTCTGATCTGCCCGTAGTCTCGGCAAGTTTTGTAAGACTCAAAGTTGAAGTGTTGGAAACAAAGATAATATCTTTCCTAGCTCTTACGTCGAGGTCCATAAAAATCTGCTGCTTCAGTTTGAAGTCCTCGTCAACTGCCTCAATTATTAAATCGCATTCGTTTATTTTATCCCACGTTAGTTCCCAGCCGATCCTGTTTAAGATGGATTTTTTTTCAGACTGTGTTATTGCCCATCTCTTAATTTCGCGGTCTATAGAATCGTTCAAACTAATTTTCGCTTTTTCAAGACGATTTTTATCTTTTTCGACTATCATCACTTCGATACCCGCCGCGGCAACAGTATGAGCGATTCCCTGTCCCATTACGCCGGCACCAATTATAGCCACTTTGCCGATATTGCCTGTTCCTTCTTCCGCTATTTTCGTTCTGCCGAGCAGATCTTCAAGCCTTAGATTCTCTTCCTGCATAATAAATTGCCCTATATAATTAATTCAGATTTTAATACGTATATTTTTATTTTCGGCGGAAATTTAATCAATTTGTGTGCCAAAGTTAACAGACGAAAATTAAATTTCGATTAAAATAATTAATTCTTTGCCGGGGCCGGTCATCATAAATGGTAAGAGGTTAAAAGGTACCTGTTTAATATAAATGAAGAAAATCCTTGATCCGAATTCCTTCAAAATAGTAAAAGAGTAAGCAACTTGTAAGACGAATTATATTATTTGGCGATTACTGCTGTTCCAGAAAAATTGCCGGTTATTAAGCAATAAAACAATTATTAGGACAAAAATATCCCAATATTTTGATGAAAGAACTATTTAACTGAAAACCGGCGTGAGTTTAAAATTCCTTCTTTCTAAATATTGAGATAGTTATTCCCATAGTTAAAATTAAGAAAATAAAAGAGCTTATAATCGGCTGATAATTCTCTATTCCTTTGCCGGCGGCAAGGTTTACGGTAACCTTTCCCATCAGTTCGTTTGTTTTGGGAATGATATAATAAAAAACATCTATTACGGTCTTAAGGAAGTCGCTTTTAATAAAATGATTCAGTCTGAACTTAGCCAGATCGAGAAGCGGACTGAGGATTATATATATCAAATAAGCGGACATCATGCCCAGCGTAGAACCTTTTGTCAATACGCCGAACAGAACAATGAGAGAATATAATACGGCAAAGGTAAAAGTTATTACGATTATTATTAACAGAAAAGAAAAATCCCAGAAACCAAATTTTGCCCCTATTATTAACCAGACACCTATAACAAGCAGGGCAATGTTCAGAAAAACAACAAGCAGCCCGCCGAAGTATTTTCCCCAAAGAAGCTGATCGCGCGAAACCGGTTTTGAAAGCAGCAGATCGATGTTGCCTTTTTCCAGCATAACCGGGACGAAACTAGCGCTTGCAAAAATAGCGAGCAGAAGACAAAGCCCCGACAGCGGTGCAACCATCAGCAATTCAAGAGCATTTATCGCATTCGACAAGGTATGGGCTTGGTTGCCGGTCTTTATTCCCGATATTACCACACTGGTATCGGTTGAGAAGAGTATCCCGGCAAATATTACCAAAGCGATTGCCGAGATGACAAGGAAAAATATGAAAACTTTTCTCGCCATCGCTTCGCGAAGAGTAAACCACGTCATGATAAGAATATTCTTCATTACTTCTGCTCCTTTTCTGCTTCTTCGATGAGCGAAATAAAGATCTCTTCAAGCGAATTTTTCTGCTGCATCATCTCTTTTATTACAACTCCCTTGTTTCTTAAAAAGTCGACTATCCTGTTAAGCTCATCCGTATCTTTAACCTTAAGCGAGTAATAACCGTTGTTCATCTTGGATATATTTGTTTCTTCAGGCATTTCGGCTATCAGCTGGTCTATCAAACCTCCTTCTGTTCTAATCTTATATTCCTCTTCCTTTTCCGTTAACTCCTGAACGGTTCCTTCCTTAAGAAGTTTTCCCTTGTTTAGAATCCCTACCCTGTCCGTAATCAATTCAACTTCGGAAAGCAGGTGGCTGTTATGGATGATAGTCTTTGCCTCCGATTTTAAGCGCAGCAGTAAGTCGCGTATTTCCTATCTTCCAATCGCGTCAACGCCGTCGGTAGGTTCGTCCAGAAAAATCAAGCTCGGATCGTTGAGCATTGCCTGAGCTAGTCCCAAACGCTGCATCATGCCTTTCGAATAGTTTTTAAC
>JBJKTB010000471.1:0-4724 GCA_046703345.1 Ignavibacteriaceae bacterium | reverse complement strand
ACAGCGAACGTCTAACGCATGTTTTGCAATAGCATTGGTGACGAAAGTAATCGAACATTTGTACGTCTGCCGGCAGTAGTGCTTAATTTCTACCGGCAGTTTTCAAATGTTCTGCCATCGCCTGGCTGCGATTCGCCGGAAGCTGAAATAATTTCAGGCAGAGATCTTCAGCTTGAGTACGCAATCAAATATTTTAGTAGATGAAGAACTATCCGCCGCAGAATAAATAACCGCGATTCAAAATTCACCTGCATCTGGCCGCAAAAATTCCTGAAGAAATATTTTAATACGCTAATATTGTTTTATCATTTATAATGGAAGACAGTATAAGTATATTTGAGTCCATAACAACATGGAGCTTCGGAATTATTCATGAAGGAAGTTATAGGCGCATGTTTAGGCGCTTCTTCGATTTCGCTTGTTAGGATCAAATACGAAAATGATTCTTCAAACGGCGCCGATAAGCGAATTAGAATTGAAGACGCATTGACCGTTCAGCATAACGGCGATCCGAGAACCGTCTTCAAAGAGAAGCTGTCGGGCTTCAGCCGCGGGTTAATTCCGGTTGTAGTGACGGGCAGAAAATTCAGGAAGCTGGTTAAGTTCACTAATATTCCTGAGCCGGAAGCGACTGAGCACGCGTTTACATTCCTTAAAAAGGACAATGAAAACTATTCAGCCGTCGCGTCCCTCGGCGGCGAGACTTTCATGGTCTATACGCTCGACGAAGAAGGAAAAATATCCAACGTAATAACGAAGAACCAGTGCGCCTCTGGCACCGGTGAATTTTTCCTTCAGCAGATTAAGAGGATGGATATCGGTATCGACGAGGTAGTAAAAATCGCGGAAGGCGCGGAGCCGTTTAAAGTATCCGGAAGATGTTCAGTGTTCTGCAAATCCGACTGCACTCACGCGTTGAACAAAGGCGTAAAGAAGAGCGAGGTCGCGTCGGGATTATCCCAAATGATGGCCGAGAAGGTTGAGGATCTTTTAAAGAAAGTTAATCCCGGCAGGGTAATGGCGGTATGCGGAGTTACGAAGAATTCGGTTGTAATGAATTTTCTTAAGGAAAAAATACCTGATATTATAATTCCTCCGGAAGCCGCATACTTCGAAGCATTGGGAGCCGCATTATACGGTATCGGGCATGATGTGAAAATGATCGAGGACAGTAACGATATTTTCATTCCGCGGAAAAGCTCTTTCGTTTTTCATCGTCCGCTTGAAGAATATAAGGATAGAGTCCGTTTCGAATTTGCCGAAAGGGGGAAAGCGAAGGACGGCGACGAATGCATACTCGGACTTGATGTCGGATCCACAACCACTAAAGCCGTGGTAATGAGACTCGCGGACAACAAAGTGCTGGGCTCTGCTTATCTTTATACTCACGGCGACCCGGTTGCGGCTTCAGGAAAATGCAACTCGGAATTATTGAGACAGATCCCTGAAAGAATAAAAATAACAGGGCTGGGCACTACAGGCTCGGGCCGACAAATTGCCGGTCTTCATGCGTTAACTGAAGGAGTTGTGAATGAAATTGTTGCGCACGCGGCGGCAGCGGTCTATTACGATCCGGAAGTCGATACGATATTTGAAATAGGCGGGCAGGACGCAAAGTATACTTACATCGTAAATAAAGTGCCTGCTGATTACGCCATGAACGAAGCCTGTTCCGCCGGTACAGGATCTTTTATCGAAGAGTCGGCTCACGAATCGCTGGGAATAAAAGTCACTGATATCGAACCCATCGCTATGTCTGCGGAGACGCCTCCGAATTTCAGCGATCAGTGCTCGGCGTTTATCAGCTCGGACATCAAAACGGCGCAGCAGGAAAATCTTAATAAAGAAGATATTGTTGCCGGATTGGTGTATTCAATATGCATGAATTACGTGAACCGCGTAAAAGGGAACAGGCCAGCCGGCAAAAAAATATTTATGCAGGGCGGAGTCTGCTACAACAAGGCGATACCTATTGCGATGGCCGCCTTAACCGATAAAGAGATAATTGTTCCGCCGGATCCGGGATTAATGGGCGCATTCGGCGTAGCGCTTGAGATAAAGGAAAGAATAGAACTCGGCTTGATGAAGCGGGGAGCCTTCAATCTGAAAGAGCTTGCTGAAAGAAAAGTGGAATATAGGAAACCGTTCATCTGTGTGGGAGGCAGGGAGCGGTGCGATCTCGCCTGTCCTATTAACCTCGTTGTTGTGGAAGGAAAAACGTATCCGTTCGGCGGCGCATGCAATAAGTACTACAATGTTGTAAATAAAACTAAGGTCGATGCCGACAAATATGATTATGTTAAAAAGCGGCAGGAACTTATGTACGTTAAATACGCGCCTTCCGCCTGTCTTCCGGATGATGCGAAAACCGTAGGCATCAACCAGTCATTTCACACTCACACAATTTATCCTTTATATTACAATTTCTTTACAGCGCTGGGATTCAAAGTTGTTCTTTCAGAAAAGGTTGACGAAAAAGGATTGGAAAGAGAGAATACGTCATTCTGTTATCCTGCGCAGCTGTCCTTAGGCTTGTTCGCCGATCTGATTTCAAAAAATCCGGATTATTACTTTATGCCGGAAATATTTGAAATGTATGTTGAGGACGCTGAGCATCATAGGATCGATTTTAACAGTACATGCGTGTTTGTAAGCGGCGAGCCGTTTTACTTGAAGCAGGCATTCAAGGATATGATTCCTGAAGAAAAGATAATAATGCCTTACTTCAATTTCGCAAGCGGCTTTGCAGGCGAAGAGGAGAAATTTCTTAAAATAGCCGCACAGCTGGGAGTTGAAGACGAAATTAAATCAAAAGAGGCGTTTCAATTCGCAGTGAAGATGCAGGAAGAATATCAGAAAGAACTTTTTGCGACGGGAAGCGAGTTCCTGGAATTTATAGCTAATCATCCCGATGAAACAGCTATAGTGATGGTAGGACGGCCGTATAACGCATTCACGGAGCACGCGAACAAGGGGATACCCAAAAAATTTGCGTCGAGAGGAGTATACGTAGTTCCGTTCGATATGTTCGATTACAGGGGACAGGCTGTTGACGACAACCAGTACTGGGAAGGCGGCAAGAAAATATTAAAGTCGGCGCGGATAATAAAAGACCATCCGCAGCTGTTCGCGACATACGTATCTAACTTCTCGTGCGGACCCGATTCGATGCTGCTTACGACTTTCAGATCGATAATGGGAACGAAGCCTTCCTTAACTCTTGAGCTGGACGGGCATACCGCCGACGCGGGAATAAACACAAGGATTGACGCGGCGCTTGACATCATAAAAAATTATAGGAGAGTTCAGCATAAAATAACCGATCCCGATTACAGCGATTTTACAGCGGCTAAAATTATTTTTGATTCCGAGCAGGGATACTTTATAACTTCGGCCGGCGAGAAGATTCCGCTGTCAGATCCGCGCATTGATATTCTAATTCCGTCGATGGGTGATCTTGCGGCGCCGATGTTCGCGGCCGGATTAAGAAGCCAGGGATTCAACGCTGTCGCCTTGCCGGAAGGGAATCCAGAGATATTAAAGCTCGGACGGTCGGTTTCAAGCGGAAAGGAATGCCTGCCTCTTCTACTCTGCGTGGGCTCTTTGCTTGATTACATCGAGCATAAATGGGACGGCAAGCAGTACATCGCTTTTTTTATAGTTCAGGGAGCCGGCAACTGCAGACTAGGGCAGTACCCCGTCTTCATACGAGAAATAATTAAAAAGAAGCGGCTAAAGAATGTCGCCACAATGATACTGATGAACGACGACGGCTTCGCAGGACTTGGGCCGAATTTTGCTTTGAGAGGGATACAGACAATCTTTGTGAGCGACGTGCTCGATGATGTGCGTTCTGGAATTATGGCTCATGCGGCCGATCCGGAAGAAGGGCTGAAAATATTTTACAGCGAGTTCGATAAATTGAACCGCGTATTTGAACACGAGCCGGATGATATTTATAAGGCGTTAAAGAAATTTTCAGTCACTTTAAAGAAAAATGTTCCGTCAAAAATACCGATTCGTCACGCAAAGTACATTGCGCTCTCCGGCGAGATCTACGTAAGGCGTGATCATTTCTCGCATAAATGGCTCAACAAACATTTCGCGCAGAAAGGATTCATCTTAAAAGACGCTTACATTTCCGAATGGGTGTATTATGTAGATTATCTTTTAAAGAGAAAACTTCTAGAGCCTGATACTACTTACAGACAGAAACTGGAGCGTCTGATAAGAATGGGCTACATGAGAATTGCCGAGTACAGAATAAAGAAAATTCTTTCGCGCTCGGGATACTATAAATTCTCGCTGACGAATGTGGAAGCGCTGCTTAAACGAAGCGCGCATATCATCCCCCTTGAGTATAAAGGAGAAACCGGCCTTACTCTGGGCGCAGCTCTGCATGAAACAATGGATAAATACTGCGGCGTTATAAATCTCGGGCCCTTCGGATGCATGCCTACGCGGCTAACGGAATCTCTAGCGGCTGCTGAAATGAAGGTCGAGAATAAGATTTACGCTGAAAAACTTGTTAATCAAAACTACAAACTGCCTGAGATATTCAACGGCAAGATGAACATTCCCTTCCTAACGATAGAAACCGACGGCAACGTTTATCCCCAGGTTATCGAGGCGCGGCTTGAGACATTCACTCTGCAGGCCGAGCGCACGGCGGAATTAATGAAGAAGGCGAAACTTAACGGGTACGGAGAATGAAACAGGATACC
>JBJKTB010000470.1:0-4265 GCA_046703345.1 Ignavibacteriaceae bacterium | reverse complement strand
GGAAAGAACATTCCCGTTGTGCTGGCGTTTCAGCTTACCATGAAGGACGAAAAATTCTTCAGAGGAAGCGCGGAGGAAATTCTTGCATCGGCTGAAAAGAATAATTTAAAAGGGGAGTATGTGCTTCTGGTGAAGAATAAGTGACAAGGTAACAAAGTGACAGGGTAACAATGTAACAGGGTGACAAAGATGGGAGCAAAGCTTTGTCCGAAAATAATTTTGGAAGGCACGAGGCTTACATTTAAAACGGAAATAGCTTTTGCTTTGAACGAGCATCCGAGAATTGTGGGACCCAGAAAATACAGATACCATTCGCCTCTGATTTCAGCGGAATGGTGCTCGTTTACAAATTTTCCATGGGGAAGGGGACTTATAAATTTTCTGCCGGAGGAAGAAGCCAAAGCCATGGAAACTTATCATACGTGGCTAAGATTATTCGAACTTCAAAGATATTACTCGTGGATAATTGACAGATTCCATATATCCACAAAGGCACACCAGTTTCAGGCATACGGTAAACAATACGATTTCGGATGGATAGAGGAAAGGCTTAACGCTCTCGGATTCCGCTTAGTAATATGCACGCGCGCACCGGAATCATTCGCGGCCGCGAGGGAAGAAAGGCTGAAGGTTTCGGGGATGCCTTCGCAGTATGACGATCTGTCTATTTTTATAAGGGAGCAGGAGCTGATGAAAAAACTCGCCGGCGAATCGACGCTATCTACCCTGGAGGTTGATGTCTCGGATAATAATATTCCAGCCGCCGTTGAAAAAATTGCGGACTGGATGGAAGAGACGGGAGGACTGTACGCAAAGGACTGAGGTTAAAAAACATCCGTAAATTTCACGACCTGCATCAAATTATTCCGGCCTGATTATATCGATACAAATAAATCTCCGATGCCGGAATTTACACTTTAACCAGCAGCGCCACATTTTCTATATGATAAGTATGGGGGAACATATCTACGGGGCGTATCTTCACTAGACTGTATCCGGCGTCCGAAAATAATTTTATATCTCTTACCTGAGTAGCGGGGTTACAGCTTACATAAACTATTTTTTGAGGGTTTAATTTAACGACATCATTAACTGTATTGACGTGCATTCCGCTTCTCGGCGGATCGAGTATTACAACATCGGGGCGCGGCAGATTATTTTCCTCCGCGGCGGGGAGAAATGATTTATAGAGATCAGCGGTAATAAAATGCACGTTTGAAATGCCATTGATCTTTTTATTTTCTTCCGCGTCGCTTACAGATGACTCTACAGTTTCGAACGCGTATACTTCTTTAGCTTTGTCAGAGACGAATATTGAGATTGTGCCGGCTCCGGAATAAAGATCGTAAACGACCTGGCTGCCGTCGAGCCCGGCGTAATCGAGAGCGGTTTGATAAAGCTTTTCGGCCTGGAGCGTATTTGTCTGGAAGAAAGAATTGGCGCTAACCCTGAACTTATAGCTTCCGATCGAATCATAGATAAATCCGCCGCCGTAATAAACTTTTTCATAATCCCCGACGGCGACCGAAGCTTTCTTAAGGTTTACGTTGTTGATTACAGTCGTAATCTGCGGGACTTCCTTAAGAAGCAGGTCTGTATATTCTTTCATAAGATCATCATCCTCAGAGGCGGTAACAATATTAACCATCAGGTCATCGGTATGATGGGCGGATTTAATAACAAGATTACGGAGGCAGCCTTTATGAGTCTGAGTGGAATATATCTCGGTATTCCGCTTCTTAAAGAAGTCTCTTGAGAGATTAATTATTTTATTGCTCAATTCGGATTGCAGGAAGCACTCCTCAACATCGAGCACTTTATCGAACATGCCGGGGATATGGAGACCGAGCGCAAAGTCTCTATCGATAATTTCGCGCGAGGAAATTTCCGAAGCTGTAAGCCATCTTTTCTCGGCGAAAGAGAACTCCATTTTATTGCGGTAAAAAAATGTTTTACCTGACGGGATGATATCTTCGATTATAAAATCTTTTAGTCCGCCCAGTTTCTCAAAAATTTCTTTTACCTGTTCCTGCTTGAATTTAGTTTGAACCGGGTAATCAAGGTCCTGCTGTTTACACCCGCCGCATGTTCCGAAGTAGCGGCAGCGGGGCGGAGTGCGAAAAGAGGAGGGAGTTAAGACCTCAGAAACTTTAGCTTCGGCGTAGGATTTTTTCACTTTCTTAACTAGGGCCTTAACAGTATCGCCCGGATAAGATCCGTCGACAAACACAACATATTTAGACTTTATCTGATCTTCGGCGGCGGCGGGATTAACGGCTTCTTTATCAATTTTAGCAATGCCTTTGCCCTCGAAGGCGTACTTCTCAATATTTAATTCCAGCAGATCTCCTTTTTTCACGCAGAGGCCTTTCTCAATATCAGCATCTTGAATCCCATATGAGCGGCGCCGCCGAGCTTAAGGTAAGCATTTGATTCGTGGCTGATCTTCTTAATAAATTTTTTATGGTAGCTTTTTTCCTCGTCGCTCAGCCGGTCGGAGCCTGATTTAAGCAGGGTGCTGCTCATCGAATAAAATTCTTTAAGCGTGCCGGAAAGGTCGGATTCGAGTATCAGCTCGAACTTTCTCCCTGTATAATATTCCGCAGCTGACCCGGCGTTAAGCGGGGTTATATCCGAGCTTTCCCAGATATCTTTGACGAACTTGGGAGGGGATAAGCTGAGAGAGGTATTCTCGCCAACGCATAGAACGCCGCCGGGTTTTAAAATTCTCGATAGCTCCTTAACTATTTTATTTCTTCTTGAATTTGACAGCGAGGCCTGCGCGTAGATTATATCGAACTTAGATTCGGGGAAATCGGTATTATCGAAATCCATTAATCTTGTTTTGATATCGGGAGATTCCCGAAGCTCGAGCCTGGAGTTCATGAGCGAGTCGTTGTCTTCGACAATGAGAAAAATTTCGGAAGCGCCGGAGGAGGCAAAAGTCTTTGCGATTTCTTCGGAGCCCGCTCCGATGATAAGGGCGGTTAATCCTGACGGGTTAACGTGTTCGAGGAAAGTCCGCAGCTGTTTATCCGTGCCGGGAAGAAAAAATGTTTGTTCCATCGTTTACAATTCTTTTAATGCAGTTAAACAAAGTTATAAAATATTTTGTTATTTTACGCCTCGAAAGGGGAATATATGAGGCAAATCTTTGTTTACCTGCTGCTTTTACCGCTTACTTTCGGAGTAGTTGAAGAGGATTCCACCGGCGTGTCGTCATCAAATAAAGAACGCAAAGGATTTACCAGGCTTATATACGGTATGGGTGTTGGAAGATACGCCGACTGCGGAGGATATCACGAATACTTAGACGGCGGAATATCTCTTACCAGATTTAACGAGAGCGGCTTTACCTACGGAGGAAACGTCAATCTGGTAAAGACTTTTAACGGCAGCAAAGGCGAGATGCTTCCTTTGTTCAGCGGAAATCTAGGATACAGTTCAGAATATTTTGAAGTAAGAGGCGGGATAGGATTCCCGATGCTGCTGAACATGGCGATTAGAGGAGGAACTGAAGATTACAATCTGCATTTAGGAATTTTTACAGATACGCCGCCAACCTCCGGTACCGGATTTATTAACTTAGGACTGAACATAAGCGAGTATTTCGGGGCGGGGATAAGCTTAGGGCTGCCTTCCGGATATTATGTTACAGGCAACATTCCTTTGAACCCGGAGAATAAGCTGAGCGTAACTTTTAAGCTGGACCCGACGGATGCCGGGCAGCTTGGAGTTTCGGTTTCGGTGATTCATTTTAATTTCTAAAGTTGATGAAAATAGAGAGCCGTATTTAATGGGGTGTCGTGTTATAAATGCTTTTAACAAGTTACACAGAGATCACAGAGAGACACAGAGGGCCGCAGAGGAGAATTAACCGGATAAAAGGCTTGAGACTAATATCATAACGTGAAACTGAAGGAGTTTATTCATTGCCTTTCAGAAGCAGTTAAATTATTTTTATGAATAATTATTTTATCAAATCGAGGATCTAATGAAAACTCTTCTTATACTTTTAACTTTTCTTCCTTTCTTATTATACGCGCAGGCAAAACATCCTTTAACTGTAGATGATCTGTGGGCAATGCACAGAATAGGCTCATTCGCGCTTTCGCCTGACGGAAAGACTATAGCGTTTTCGGTAACCGATTATAATATGAAGGAAAATAAGGGGCACACAAAAATTTATCTTGTAGACAGCGACGGAAAGAACCTTCGTCAGCTCAACGATTCAAAGGACAGCCAGTCGGAGCCTGAGTTCTCGC
>JBJKTB010000469.1:0-3055 GCA_046703345.1 Ignavibacteriaceae bacterium | reverse complement strand
AAATATTTCTTACGGTATTAAATCCTAATAACTGCGTGCGTACCGAAACTTCGCAGGTCTTAATTGATATCCCAAAAGAATTTGATTCGGGCAGCTTTGATATAATCGACGCGTCAGGAAATAAACTTGAAAAGCAAATAATAAGCACGGTTGATGCCCAGCCTGTTTTGGAACAGTTGATTGACCGCCCGATGTATTTCGATATGAAGAGATATAGCGTACATCTGCTGCTGGAAAATATTCCTCCGTTCGGCTATAAAACTTTTAACATCATACCTGCAAATCCTGATGAAAAATCCGCCGGGCACACAATCGCCGTTAAGAAAGCATTCCCTTCTCTTGAGAATGAATACTTAAAGATAAAAATAAACGCGAACGGAACGTTCGATATTACAGAAAAACAGAACGGGATATCATTCAAAGCCCTGGGATATTTTTATGACGAAGGCGAGGCAGGTCACGCATGGCTGCACGAACCAGTAAAACCTTTCGTCACTACTCTGCGCTCAAAGCCTTCTATTAAAATAATTGAGAATGGTAAACTCTCGGCTTCGTACTTAATAAGACACAAACTTACTTTGCCGGTAAACTTAAAGGAAAGGAAAAAGAAGGGCGGCAGAACTGTTGTAATTCCGGTCGACATGTATCTCACTTTAAAGAAGAACTCGCGTATTGCCGAAATAAAAATAAAGGTCGATAATAAAGCCGAAAGTCACAGGCTCAGAATAATGTTCCCTACTGGTTTAAACGCGGAGTATTCCTTCGGCGAAGGTCAGTTCGACGTTGTGAGCCGCCCGCTTGAAAGGCCTGAAACAAGCGATTGGGTTGAACAGCCGATGTACGATTACCCGATGCATCATTTTGCGGATATAAACGACGGATCGAAAGGAGCGGCGGTGCTCGTAAGCGGATTAAAGGAATATGAAGTCTTAAACGATAAGAAAAAAACTCTCGCCGTAACGCTGTTCCGCGGATTTGAATATATTATCGCTCCCAGTTCAAGGGAAGACTATACTCATCAAAAAGGGTCTCAATGTCTGGGCGAGAATGTTTACCGGCTTGCGCTCTATCCTCATAAAGGCGGATGGGATACCGGTGGGGTATACAAAGACGCTCTTAACTTTAATAACGAATTAAGAATGGTACAGACCGGCGCGGCTTCGGGAAAAATGCCGCCGGAACTTTCTTTTCTGAAAATCGAACCGGAGGCGCTTGTCTTCAGCGCGCTTAAAAAATCTGAGGATGATAATAACGGAGTTTTTACTCTTAGAATTTACAATCCGACTGAAGAGAAAATAAATGGAAGGATTTCAACTCCTTTTGAAATTGCCGAAGCTTCTGTTGTTACACTGGAGGAGAAATTTATTTCGTCTTTAGATATCCGGTCAAAATATTATTTCGATATAGAACTTGATAAAAAGAAAATTCAAACCTACAGATTAAAAATTAATACTAATGAAACAGGACATCTGAATGATAAAGAATAAATACGGATATTTTTCCGAAGACGGCAGGGAATTTGTAATAACCGACCCGCGAACCCCCAGACCATGGTTTAATTATATTTGGAACGGACATTACAACGGACTTATTTCCCATACCGGCGGCGGCTTCAGTTTTCTCGACTGCCCGCGCGATAACAGAATTACCAGAATGCGGTATAACTCTCTCCCATGGGACCGCCCGGGCCGCTACGTTATGGTAAAAGATATTGAGTCCGGAAATTATTGGTCGCTCAGCTGGGCGCCTACTATAGATTTAAAATATGATAAATACGAATGCAGGCACGGCCAGGGTTATACTAAAATTACTACCGAGATTAATGGAATTCGGGGCGAGATAACTTACTTCGTTCCGGAGGATGTTAACGCCGAAATATGGAGAGTTAAGCTGACTGACATTTCGGGCAAAGACCGTAAACTTGAGATCTATGCGTTCACCGAATTGATGATGGGCAACGCTCTGAACGATATAATAAATCAGCCGAACGACAAGCACTTCACCGAAATAAAATTCGATAAAGAACATCAAGCGCTTACCGCCACAAGACGCTACTGGGTGCTTAACAAAAAAGTTTCCGTTGCTCAGCCTAACATCGACTGGAAATTTAAACTTCATTATACTCTGACTCTTCCTGTTACAGGTTTCGACGGCAGCTTGGATAATTTTATAGGAAGATGGCGCTCCGAAGCGAATCCGGAATCTATAGAAAACAGTAAGATGAAAAACTCTGAGATCACCGCAGGTGATCCGGTTGCCGCTCTTCAAGCAAAGTTAGATCTTAAAGCAGGATCATCCGCCGATTTCGCCGCCGTCCTGGCTATAACTCCTAAGGAGGAAGAAAATCCCTACGGGCTTCTCGGCTGGGATAAACTGAAAGACATAAAAGAGATCGATAATAAATTAGCTTCATTAAAATCCGGATGGGATTCTTTTTTGAGCAATGTCAGAGTTGATACTCCCGACGAAAAAATGAACCTTGTGATGAACGTTTGGAATCAGTACCAGTGCGCCGTTACCTTCGACATGGCGCGCAACTCCGGTTATTACCACGGCGGTCTGCTGTTCGGTACCGGTATGCGCGATCAGTTTCAGGATATTATAGGTACCGTTATCGCCGAACCCGGCAAGGTAAGGGCCAGACTTCTGAATGCGCTTAGGTTTCAGTTCAAAGACGGCTCAACTCTTCACAACTTTTTTAAGATGACAGACAGCGGCGAGCGTACTAATCATTCCGATACGCCGCTGTGGATTCCTTTCGGGCTGGTGGAATATCTTAACGAAACCGGCGACATGAGCATACTCGATGAGAAAGTAAGATATTACGACCAAGGCGATGGAACTGTTTATGAGCATATGGTGCGCGCTCTTAACTTCGCTGTTTCCGCAACAACCGAACGCGGAATGCCTAAAATTATGAACGGCGACTGGAACGATACTCTCGATCATATCGGTCCGCTCGGCAAGGGAGAAACTGTCTGGGGCGCTTTTTTCCTAGCTTACGTTTTGAAAAAGACATTTGAGCTTCTTAAACATAGAGGTGATAACTCTACGC
>JBJKTB010000468.1:0-3413 GCA_046703345.1 Ignavibacteriaceae bacterium | reverse complement strand
CCCCAGCTCTGTTTAACCAGGAAAGCCGAAATATTTTTTGTGCCTGCCGAAGACTTTCCCCTTGTTAAGGGTGTTAACGCAGCGGATATAATACCTTCTTCCCTCAGAAAGAGTTCTTTAAGAAATTCCTTTTCCTTATCGTTGCCGGCGTCGGACATAATTTTAAGAGGCACATCATAAATTAATCTATACTTATGCCTGACAGTTTTCTTATAATCAAAATATTCGAGAAGCCGTTCCTGCATAGTCCTTTCAGCGGAGCCCAGAAGGTTTTGAATGTCTTCAAGATACAGAGAACTTTCCCAGTACACAGTCTCGTAAAACAAATCATCTTTGGAATTGAAATAGTGGAATATAGTAGCTTTGCCGATTCTAAGATCTCTGGCAATTTCCTCAAGCGTTGTTTTATTAAGGCCGTGCCTCTCAAAACGTTTAGCGGCGGCCTTTATAATCTGAAGCTTCCTTTCCTTTTCCAAAGAGACCTTTCGGGAATTTATCTGTTTAACATTACCGGACTGATTAAAAATAGCAATAAAAAATAATATTTTATTCCCCGTTTAAAAAATATTTTTACAGAACCGTTCCGGTTGTCCGTTAACAGTTTACTTATTTATAAGCTTCCTGGTTTCTTTAAGAATGCTCTCGGCTTTCTTCCTTCCTTCTTTTACTATCTCCTCGGCGGTTTCCTTGCTCGAATCGATGTACTCGTTCACTTCATCAGCGATCTCGTCGGCGGTTTTGGCTATTTTTTTTCTCATCCTTTTGCCCGACACGGGGGTATACAGCATGGCAAGGGCCGCTCCTATTACTCCGCCTACAAGAACGCCTATCAGGAAACCCTGAAGTTTTTCATGTTCGGAGTTCATATTAATTTTCTCCTTTACTAATTCTCGGATAATGGCTACCATATCAATATAAAAAAACACGAAACATAAACAAGGCTGACATTCGGGATAAGGCTTTGTTTTTTTTAAGAGATTATCCGGCGGTCTTCGCGGCCGGATAGTTCCCGGTTTTAATTATGCGGTTAATAATTAAGGCCAGTAATATAACCATCAGACATCCTATTACATTATACCAGAGGAAGGAAATGCCCGTAAAGAAGAAGCACATGAATACGACAGCTTCGGCCGCAAGCGCGGCAGAGAACGCGGCCGTTCCGCTTATCTTTTTAAAATAGAACGCCAGAAGGAAAATGCCGAGAATTGTTCCGTAGAAAAGGGAGCCAAGAATATTAACTGCTTCAATTAAAGAGCCGAGATTGCTTGCGTACTCCGCAAAGAAAACCGCGAACGCACCCCAGAAAACAGTGAGAATTTTAGACATCAGAAGATAATGCTTTTCGCTGCCGTCTTTTTTAATTATTCTCTTGTACATATCAATAATGCTGGTTGAAGCGAGCGAGTTTATTTCCGACGATGTAGACGACATCGAAGCGGCGAAGATTGCCGCGAGTACAAGTCCTACAAGCCCTTCAGGCAGAAAGTGTATGACGAATGAGAGAAATATATAGTTCGTATCGTTTCCGTCGGAATTAGGGTCCGTTTTCTTTATAACCTGCACGGCGGATTCGCGCACGGTTCCGATCTTTTCTCTTATTTCTTTTAAATCTGAATCCGCTTTTTCTATCTTAGCTTTATCACCTGAATGCATTGCGGCAACAAGCTCATTTATTCCGGTTTTCTTGGCTTCGAAAAGCCTAGAATATTCTTCCCGGAGGGTATAGTATTCAGCAGCGTGAACGCTGTGTTTCACTTTTGCCGATTCAACCGGATTGAAGTAGAGAGGCGGCATAACGAATTGATAGAACACGAAAAGCATAGCGCCCAGGAAAAGGATCGAGAACTGCATAGGAACTTTTACTATGCCGTTAAAGAGAAGTCCTAGCCTGCTTTGAGCGACTGACTTTCCGGTGAGATACCTCTGCACCTGCGACTGGTCGGTTCCGAAATACGAAAGCTGAAGGAAGAGTCCGCCGATAATTCCAGACCAGATATTGTACTTATTGTCGGGATCGAAGGAAAGATCGACCGCGTTAAGTTTTCCCATCTTGCCGGCTACCTTAACCGAATCGAGAAAAGAAATATTGCCGGGGAGAAGATGAATTATCATGAAGAAAGCGGCGGCCATGCCGAGAGTAATAATAATCATCTGGTGGAACTGTGTCCAGCTTACCGCCTTTGTTCCGCCGTAGGCAGTATAAATGATGACGAGTCCTCCGATAAAGAGGTTAGTTAAGTAGATATTCCAGCCGAGAAGAACCGAAAGAATAATAGACGGCGCGTAGATCGTAAGTCCGGCAGCCAGCCCTCTTTGTATTAAAAAAAGGAACGCAGCCAGAGCTCTTGTTTTGAGATCGAATTTACTTTCGAGGTACTCGTAAGCCGTGAATACTTTCAGCTTATGGTAGACGGGCACGGCAGTAGCGGCAAGAATAACCATAGCAATCGGGAGACCGAAGTAGAACTGTACGAAGCGCATTCCATCTACATAGGCCTGACCGGGTGTGGAAAGAAAAGTTATAGCGCTGGCCTGAGTAGCCATAATTGAGAGGGCGATAGTATACCACTTCATATCGCGGTTTGAGAGAAGGTAGCCGTTGATGTCCTTATTTCCGCGTCCCTTCCAGACACCGTACAGTACGATGAATACCAATGATCCGGCTAATACCAACCAGTCGAGTGATCTCATTGGAAGACTTTTGTAAATACGTAAAAAATAATGATCAGGAAGAGAAGGTTAAGAAGAACTATTGAGTACCATGTTCTCCAGCTTTTAAACACAGGAGGATGTTCGTTGTTTGTCTCTTTTATATTACTGACGGATTTAAGCATAAGCCGAACCCGAGCAATTTTTATAAATGATATATCCTATCTATAGAAATTCCCCTTGGGGAACAGCAGTAATATTTCAGATAAAGATACGAAAATAACCGATCGGAAAAATTAAAATTAACGAGCCGTTACTATATAAATTTACCTCACGGCGAGGCAAGATATTAACTTATAATAAACAGCCGCGAACTATATCTGATTTATATTCGTGATAACAGCTGAAATCGGCGGCGCAATCTGAGCGAAATTAATTTCAATGCGGAGCTTTTCCAGCTGAAATCAAGTTGACGAAAATCCTGTACGCACCCGGAACTCCCGCAGGCAGTTCTCTGAACCAGTCATATCCGGTGTAAATAAAAACGCCTTTTCCATACATAGTATACAGCAGTCCACCTGCCAGAGGTTTTTCGCCCGGATCGTTACATTCGATAACAGTTTTGTAGCGCTGATCCCAGCTGTCAGGGAAATAAACTCCGCGCTCCTGTACCCAGCCGTCGAAGTCCTTTTCCGTAATTTTATTTGGGAAGTTCAGCAGAGGACTTGCGGGATCGATAAATTTTACCGGCGCTTGTTCAACGG
>JBJKTB010000467.1:0-5305 GCA_046703345.1 Ignavibacteriaceae bacterium | reverse complement strand
TGCTGAAACATTACGTAAACGACCTTCACGTGGGCGGCTTCATATTCTTCCACAGCAATATTTACGATCAGGTCGTTCTGCTTAACAAGCTTCAGAGGATGTCCAAGATTCCGCTGCTTATCTCCTCTGATTTCGAGCGCGGCGTTGCTCAGCATGTAAGACAGGCAACCCTGTTCCCTTACAACATGGGACTCGGTGCCGCCGATGATTCTCTTTTAACATATAAAATGGGAAACATTATAGCCGAAGAAGGCAGAGCCATCGGCGTACAGCAGGATTACGCTCCTGTTGTAGACGTAAATACAAATCCCAACAATCCGATAATCAATGTTAGATCTTTCGGCGACAGGGATAAGCTTGTAGAACGCCTCAGCGGAGCTCTGATCAAAGGACTTCAAGATAAAAGAATGATCGCGACAGCAAAACATTTTCCCGGCCACGGAAACACCAGCACCGATTCGCACCGCAGCCTTCCTGTTATACCAGGCTCTAAAAAAGATCTTGAGAAAACCGAGCTTCCTCCTTTTAAAAACGCGGTTGATCAGGGAGTTATGTCTGTAATGGTTGCTCATCTTGACGTACCCGCATTTGAAAGTACTCCCGGTCTCCCGTCAACTTTATCGCATAATATTGTTACCGGCCTGCTTAAAGATCAACTCGGGTTCAAAGGCCTCATAGTTACAGACGCAATGGAAATGCACGCTATAACAAATTCGTTCACAACCGCGCAGGCTGCGGTTATGGCGGTAAAAGCCGGAGACGACGCTGTGCTGCTGCCTAAAGACCCCGACGAAGCAGTTAACGCCATTGTGGATGCCGTGAACAAAGGAGAAATAAGCGAAGCCAGGCTGGATCATTCTGTTAAACAAATTCTCCTTGCAAAGAAGTGGGCCGGACTTAATGATAACACGCAGACTGATATAAACAACGTATCGAATGTTGTCGGCATCATTCCCCACTGGGAAGTTGCTAATGAGCTGTCCAGGAAATCAATTACTCTAGTCAGGGATGAAAATAAATTGATTCCGCTTTCCGCGAATCCGGCGGTGAAGTATCTCTGTATTAATATTTATGATTCCAACAATCCGAGAACAGGCCGCGCTTTTGTTAACGAACTGAGTACACAGCTTGATAACATAAGCGCTGTATCTATTACTCCGGAAAGTCAGGAAAAGTATTTTAAAGCCGCGATGGATTCGGTAAGTGGCGCGGATTTTATACTTCTCTCCGCTTACACTCACGTTGTCGCTTACAAAGGCTCAATAAGTTTGAATGAAGAGCAGATTAAATTAATTAAAGAGATTCTGTCTTCGGGAAAGAAAGTCATATTTATGTCGCACGGCAATCCCTACATATTATCTGAATTCTCAAACGCCAAAACGTATCTCTGCAATTACGGCGACACCGATCTTTCCGAAATTGCTTTGGCCGATGCGCTTACCGGCGGAATACACATAGAAGGTAAACTCCCTGTAACGATTCCCGGCGCGCATGCAAAGTTCGGATCCGGTATTTCAATTGAAAAATCGGCTCTTAGAAATTTAAGCTACTTTAAGCAGGGCGAAGAGCAGAATAAATTCGCTCAGGTCGACAGCATCGTAAAAGCCTCAATTGCAGATTCAGCATTTCCCAGCGCCGTGCTTCTTGTAGCGCAGAACGGGGTTATACTGCATCAGAAAGCTTTCGGCGATTATATGTACGATCCGGCTTCTGGTCCCGTTACTGTAAACACAATGTACGACCTTGCCTCGCTTACAAAAGTTACAGCTACCACAACCGCTACTATGATCTGCTACGACAGAGGATTGTTTAAGCTTGACGACAAGGTTGCGAAATATCTTCCTAAATTCGGAGTTAACGGAAAGGAAAACGTAACGATAAGATATCTGCTTGTGCACGACAGCGGCCTCCGCCCCGATATCCCTTCATACAGGGCTTTCGACAGTGTGCAGAATAAGGAACAGGGAGTAATGAACGTAATCTTTAACGATTCGCTCGTTTACCCTACCGGTACCAAAATGGTCTACTCCGATCTTAATTTTATTCTGATGGGTAAAATTATTGAGAAGGTAACCGGAGAAACTCTTGATAAATTCTGCGAGGAAAATATATTTAAGCCTCTCGGAATGAACAGCACAATGTTTAATCCTCCGGCTTCGCTCGTAAGCAGGATAGCGCCTACCGAAGACGACAATTACTGGAGGCACCGTCAGATCAGGGGCACAGTCCATGACGAGACTTCTCAGCTTCTCGGCGGAGTAGCCGGACACGCGGGCCTGTTTTCTACCGCCGGCGACCTGGCGAAACTTCTTCAGATGCTTCTGCAGAAAGGCTATTACCAGGGCAAGCGGTATATTAAAGCCTCTACTGTGGAAATGTTCGTTAAGAAACAATCCGATCTCAGCACAAGAGCTCTCGGATGGGATACAAAATCACCCGAGTATTCTTCGGCAGGTCATCTGTTCAGCGATATCTCATACGGACACACAGGTTTTACTGGCACATCGCTGTGGACCGACCCGACAAGAAATCTTTTTGTAGTGTTCCTTACGAACAGAGTTTATCCGACAAGAAAAAATCTTAAGATACTCAAGGTCAGACCTTTGGTTCATGACGCGGTTATAAGAGCTATTGAAAAATGATGTAAAAGATTTTATCCTTATGAAGTTTTTTTTGTGAGTAAATGAATTCTTTTTTGTCTATCAATTTTGCCCGGATCAGATTAGCCGGCGATGCAGTATATATAAACCAGAATAAGGCGTAATGATAGGAACTTCGATAAAAGGAAAATTTTTTTCTGCGGCCGTTGTGCTGCTTATATTTTCTTTTTCGCCCTATTTTATCTCAACATCAAATTTGAACGGGAAGAAAATGACCGACTTAAATTATGAATTTTCGAATTTGTTTAACCTGAACTCGCAGGATAAGGACTGGATTGAGTCAACACTAGATAAAATGACTTTGCGCGAAAAGTGCGCACAGATGATTATGCCGTGGGCGCTAGGCGAATATCTGCCACAGGACTCAACCGAATACCAAAGGCTTGTTCATCTTGTTAAAGATCTTAAAGTGGGCGGACTAATATTCTTCCGCGGGAATATCCTTAACGAAGCCATGCTTATTAAAAAGATGCAGCAGCTTTCGGATGTCCCTCTTCTGGTTGCGTCTGATTTTGAACGCGGGCTTGCCATGAGACTTACTGACGCTATCGAATTTCCTTACAACATGGCGCTTGCTGCTACCGGCGAGCCTGAGCTCGCTTACAAAATGGGAAAAGATGTTTCGATTGAATGCCGCGCTCTTGGGGTAAACCAGAATTACGCCCCTGTTGCCGATATAAATAATAATCCCGATAATCCAATCATCAATATCCGCGCTTATTCGGAAGACAAAAATATTGTTTCAGAATTCTGCGACGCGTTTATTAAAGGCGCAACAGAAGAACGTGTGCTTACTACATTAAAACATTTTCCCGGACACGGCGATACTAAAATTGATTCGCACCAGGAAATGCCTGTTATTCAAGGAGACAGCGCGTATCTTGCTGACAATGAACTCTTCCCATTTAAAAACGCTATTAAATCAGGCGCTCATTCTGTAATGGTAGGACATCTGGACGTTCCGGCTTTCGACACTTCCTCCGGAATACCGGCTACTCTTTCCGAACCCATAATTACCGGACTTCTGAAAAAGAAAATGGGATTTCAGGGACTCATAGCCACCGACGCGCTTAACATGAGCGCTGTAACAAAATATTATTCCGCAGCCGACGCCGCAGTAATGGCAGTTAAAGCGGGAAACGATCTGCTGCTTATGCCGCCGGATGAGGATGTGGCGGTAAACGCCTTGGTTAACGCGGTTGAAGACGGAGAGATCAGCATCGACAGAATTAATTACAGCGTAAGAAAGATACTCGCCGCCAAAAGATGGGTTAAGGCCGGTTCACATGGCATACCTGATCTTGAAAATCTTTCTCAAATAATTAACAGCGCTCCGCATTTCCGGCTCGCTCAGGAAATTGCAGATAAATCAGTTACTCTCGTTAAGAACAAAAAAGGAACTGTCCCTGTTAACTCATTAAAGATTCAAAATGCAGCGTGTATTACAATTACAGACGGCATGGAGTCGGAGAATGATCTTCTCTTTCAGAGATTGGCCGACGAAAATTTTACGCGGGTTAAGAAAATAATTCTCAATAAAAAAAGCAGACCGAGAGATTATGCCAGAGCCTATCTGGCGGCCCGCGAATCCGACCTTGTTCTGCTCGCCTCGTTCGTTAAAGTAAGAGCCTATCAGGGTACGGTTAATCTTTCCAAGAAGAATACGGATTTTATAAAAAAGGTAATCCGACTAAAAACCCCATCTGTTCTTATCAGCTTCGGCAATCCTTACCTGCTTTCTATTTTTCCGGCGGCTAAGACTTACATCTGCGCGTACGGTGATCCGCCGGTTTCGCAGCGGGCGGTTATGAAAGCCATTTTAGGAGAAATTGCTGTCACAGGCAAACTGCCGATTTCCATTCCTGATACTCCCTTTGGTATCGGCTACGGTTTGCGGATTGAAAAAACTGAAGCAGATATTCAAAGCGCCGCCGAATAACTCAATTTGTTGTGCATGAATTAAAGAAATATTCAAATTAAAAATCCGTCTTCATATCATTCAAAAGCTAAGGTAAATAATGAAACATTTTATCGTATTTATTAAGTATACGGCAGGTCTGGACAAAATTGATGAGATACTGCCCGAACACAGAAAGTTCCTTCAGACAGGATACGACAAAGGACTGCTTCTTTTCTCCGGACCTATGAATCCAAGAACCGGCGGAATAGCTGCAGCAAGAGGCCAATCGGCAGATGAGATTAAATCATTCTTCTCAAATGATCCATATTCGATAGGCGGATGTGCCGAATACAACATTATGGAATTTAACCCCGTTAAAAGACAGAATTTCCTTGACGATTGGGTTAACGGAGAATAAATTAAGTACTGGAAATAGTGGTTATTAGTCTTGCGGGATGAAGATATTAACGGAGGCGGGGGACACATATCTTTGCCGGCTTTCCTATTATTATTGTTTCAGAATAAAACAGCTATATGTTTCGGTCTCATTATAGTTCTTTCTGATGGCTCAGGTCAAATTTTTATTATAATATTTTATTTATAATCCCCGCAATTTTATATCAAATTCACCTTATAGACGATTGTTTCTGTACGAAATAGTTGATGGAACGGTAATTGATACTATGAGCCTAAAATACAGATTAGAGGTTATATATGTCGACAAAAGGTACACAGGCTAAGAAAC